>JAZNAW010000142.1:0-8419 GCA_045586745.1 Candidatus Cryptobacteroides sp. | reverse complement strand
GGAATCCGAGATGTACAATCCAGTAGAAGACTGCCTGCTGTTCGAGGCTCCAAGCAGGATCACGCTCATTTCACCTGAAAACAACACAGAGGTAAAGTCGGGAGAGACAGTCACCGCTGAATTCCTTGTCGAATCATACAGTCCGCTCACGGGAAAATACTACCCATGTCCTCTGGCCCTCGTGAATCTTGAGGTCGACGGAGGAACATTGGATATGCCGGTTGCAGTCAGCGATCTCAAAGGAAAGGCATATGCAAAGTGGAGTCCTTCGGCAACGGATTCGGCAACCGAAAATGAGACCAGATCCGACTCCGAAACCAAGACTCAGACCATGACGGCAGAAGTCGTGGACGGCGAAGGAGAAACCATCGACGATGCATCTCTCACCGTGTATGTAGAAGTGGAAAAAGAACGTCCGACACCGGGACAGTGGGTCGACCTCGGACTGCCTTCCGGTATTCTCTGGGCCAGCTGGAACGTCGGAGCAACCCGTCCGGAAGAATACGGCGGCTACTACGCCTGGGGAGAAACCGAGGATAAGAGTGAGTACTCGTTTGAGACCTACAAGCATAGAGAACTGAATAAGTACGGGGATTGGAAATACAAATACATCGGAGACAACATCTGCGGAACTAGTTACGACGTTGCAACTGTGAAGTGGGGTGGCGGAGCAAGAATGCCGACGTTAGAGGAATTACACGAACTAAGCCAAGTATGTTACAAGGAAGGCGGCTACCTAAAAGGAGTTAAAGGAAACTATTTGATTGGTCCTAACGGCAATAGCATATTCATTCCGTTTACAGGCTACTACCCCGAAGGCTCTACCGTATACGAAGAGGGCGAAAGCGGTTACTATTGGTCAGGCACGCTCGAAGAAGAAGTCCCCGAAGTCAACAGTGCGTATCTCCTATTCTGTTACTGGAACAGGTGCAGATTTGGTGAATCCAGCATCCGCTTTTCTGGAGCTTCGGTTCGTCCGGTCAAAGACAAATAAGAACGGAGTTCCTCCACTGTCATCCTGAGCGCCAGCGAAGGATCTTTAGCATAAAGATGCTTCACTTCGTTCAGCATGACAACCGAAAGGTCAGTATGGCACGTGAAGAATCAGCCAGTGTAGAGTGTATATAGTTAATATGTCGTCGGAGCGACCTGCTTCCGTGCTCTGACGATGTACTGGCGCTACTATGATTCAAAGAAGTAATTCTTTCGAAAGGGACAGCTTCGAGAAGGCGAAAAGTTTCTTGCCGAGGTCCTTGAGGGAAGCGCCGATATGATAGATATCATCATCCACAATCAGAAAACGGTCGTGGATGTTTTGTGCCTGGGATATGACAATCGGAGGATACTGTAAGTTATGTCGGACAAGATCCTGCTTCAAGGTCGCTGTCAGACGTCCTGTACGAATTTCTGCAGACACGCCCGTCTGTCTCTTGGACAGCATCAGCAACACGCTCTCATCAATATAATTGTCAATCAGAATCAGACTTCTCACAGCAGACCTTATCAGGTCAGTAGCAAACACATATGCATCGAATATCTGTCCGTCATAAAACACTCCCTCCACCGGAGGCATGGAGGTCCGGACAAAGAAATCGATCTTCTTTTCATGTTCATCAAGCCTATTTTCTATAGTAGAAAGGCGACGGTTTAATGAATATCCTCTGAATAAATACTCTTTGATAACCTTACTCGCCCATTGCCTGAAATATGTACCCTGTATTGACTTGACGCGATATCCAACTGATATTATGACATCCAGACTAAATATCTTTACAGGCTTGTCAGAATTTGCAAAGTGCAAAAAATGCACATTGCTTTTTTCATCCAACTCATGTTCGGAAAATATGTTTCGGATGTGCTTCGTGATCACGGTTCTTTCCCTACCAAACAAATCCGCCATTTGAGTTTGTGTTAACCATACTGTCTCACCTTCCACTCTTACCTCCAGTCTCGTAATTTCATCCGGCTGGTAAATCACAATCTCGCCTTGACTTGAATTCTCATACCTTGATTCCATGTTTTCCATACGCCTCGCTTTTTCCTCTAAAGTTCAGCATACGGAAAACACGACACAAATAAATGTGACGAATTTCACCCGATTATAAAAAAGAAATTTCTATTTTTTATAATCATCGCACTTTTCTTTGTTTCTACCCCCTTGGCACAAAGCGTGCGGAGCGAGCCCTTCGGTGTAGCTCGCTCCGCATGCTTTGAGGTCACCTGGACAAAAAGTAGGATCATCGGGCAACAGTCAAGCGCGAGGACGGCCCCTTGGCCGAGCCGCCCGGAGCGCTTGATCTGTAGCAGCCGGAGGTCGTATATTCCGGCTGCGGTGCTTAACTGTTTCCATTGCCCTGTCCGTTCTTACCACACATATATACTCGTAGATATAGCTGTGACAGAAACCCGTTCAAAACTGTCACAGGTGTACCCTAAAGCCCATTTAAAACCTCGTTTATGTGATACCTGTAACAATTTCTGCAATAAATACGTCACAGGTGTTTCCTTGTCATATCGACCGAGCGAAGCGAGTGGAGCCACTCGACATGGGCCTTCAGCTGTCATGCTGAAAGGGTAATGTCATACAGAACCCACATGTCATGCTGAACCCATTACATGTCATGCTGAACCCATTACATGTCATGCTGAACGAAGTGAAGCATCTTTACGCTAAAGATCCTTCGCTATCGCTCAGGATGACAAGGGCAACGTTCAGGATGACAAGGAGAGGATCAGGACGACAAGGAGAGGATCAGGACGACAATATGAAGTTTGAATCAAAAAAACACTATGTTTTTCGTTTGAAACCCCGTTTTTCTCAAAAAACTCCTTGAAATACAATGTTTTATGATTTTCAATCAAAAAATGAGCAGTATTTTTGATCCAAAGTTTCAAAGTTCCTATTAGTTGTAAACACGTATATCGTGCTGTAAATTTATTCGTCTGGTGTAAGATAGTGACTTTAAATTCAAAAAAATTGTTATTTTTGTCCTTAATTAGACCTAATTTACTTCTTTTATGGATTTTACCGTTGATTAATTAATTGATGAAGAAACTTTTTGTCTTTTTGGGGATTGTCTTCATGGCAATCGGCTCTGCAGCCAGCGCACAGGAAGTTGAAAGTACGGTGCCAATGCAGAAGTCATCCTGGGGGGATGCAAAAACAAGTGAATTTGCCGACTACATTCCGGAGATTTCTCTGGATATGCGTGGCGGATATCGTTCAGGTACAGGATACGGATCCGGGCGCTTCACGGGCGACGACCTCAATTTAGACATCAACGGCTACATCAGTCCGAATTTCTCCTACAGTTTCAACCATCGCATAGCGTCTTCCTATTACGGGGAGGCCTCGGGATTCGACGCAACGAACTGGCTCACACTGACATACGAAGTCGGAGACTTCGCATTCACAGCAGGTAAGGACGCGCTCCTGATGGGTAGTTTCGAGTATGACGCATACGATCTGGATGCATATTACGAGATGAACTCGGCGTTCTACAACATGTTCGACTGCTGGCAGTGGGGCGTTTCTGCAGCATGGTATCCGTCAGAAACCCATGAGTTCATCCTTCAGGCAGCAAATTCCCCTTTCTCATACGGAGCACCCGACATGTTCTCATACGCAGCAGCATGGCGAAGCTATCTGGATTGGTATGAATCTTACTGGAGCGTAAATCTCTGGCAGTATGGACCAGGAGAATTCGTAAAATCCATCAATCTCGGAAACAGGTTCTGCCTGGGCAACTTCACAGTCGACCTTGACTTCATGACCAGAGCGACGGAATTCAAGGGTCTGTTCAACAATGACATCACGGTCTCTCTGGCTCCAGCATATGAATTCGGAGACTGGGGTCGATTGTTTGCGAAGGTGGGTTACGACAAAATGGATGAAAATCTCGGGTTTGAAGAGTACGACGGGGAAAACATCTTCTATGGCGGCGGATTCGAATACTTCCCTCTCAAGGAGAACAAGGACATCAGACTTCATGCGGCATACACGCATAACGACTACACAATCGGAGACCTGTTCAGCATAGGACTTACCTGGAAGATGAATCTCACTAAATTCCTGAAACCATAACGAAAATGAAACCTAACGACAAGATCATAGAATTCAAGAACATAACCAAAAGTTTCGGTGACAAATGTGTTCTTGATGACATCAGCTTTTATGTAAAGAAGGGTGAATTCCTTACCCTCCTCGGACCTTCCGGCTGCGGAAAGACAACACTCCTGCGCCTTCTGGCAGGTTTCGGCAATACGGATCAGGGAGAAATCCTCATCAACGGAGAGAACATAACGGACATTCCTCCACATGAGCGCCCGGTAAACACAGTATTCCAGCGCTACGCCCTCTTTCCACATCTGGACGTCTACGAGAACATCGCCTTCGGACTCAAGCTGCAGAAGGTTCCGACTGACGAAATCGACAAGAAGGTACGCAAGGTGCTCAAGATGGTGAGCATGACCGACTATGAGGACAGGGACGTCGAGTCACTCTCAGGAGGTCAGCAGCAGCGCGTTGCCATCGCACGCGCCATCGTGAACCAGCCTAAGGTGCTCCTCCTCGACGAGCCTCTCGCAGCCCTCGACCTGAAGATGAGGAAGGACATGCAGATAGAGCTCAAGGAGATGCACAAGAAACTCGGAATCACCTTCATCTATGTCACCCACGACCAGGAGGAGGCCCTTACGCTTTCCGATACCATTGTGGTCATGAATGAGGGAAAGATCCAGCAGATCGGCACTCCTACAGACATATACAACGAGCCTCAGAACTCTTTCGTCGCTGACTTCATCGGAGAATCGAACATCCTCAACGGAAAGATGGTCAAGGACAAGCTCGTAGAATTCGTAGGTCATCAGTTCGACTGCGTCGACGAAGGATTCGGCGAGGATGTGGATGTCGATGTGGTTGTACGTCCTGAAGACATCTATATCATGAACAGGACCGAAGGCGCACAGCTTGCCGCAAAGGTAAAGTCATGCACATTCAAGGGAGTACATTACGAGATGTTCGTCGACACGGACAAGGGATACGAACTCATGATCCAGGACTACAACGCATTCGAACCTGGTTCGGAGGTAGGACTCATCATCAAGCCGGCAGACATCCAGGTGATGAAGAAGGAAAGGATCTGCAACACCTTCGAAGGAGAGATCGTTGACGAAACTCACGTGAAGTTCCTCGAGGAAACCTTCGAATGCAAGCCGCAGGACAAGTTCGCAGCCGGTGAGAAGGTCAATGTAGAGGTTAAATTCTCAAAGGTCGACCTCATCGACCACCCTGAAGAAGGTATGCTTTCAGGAGAGGTGTACTTCCTCCTTTACAAGGGAGACCACTACCATCTCACCGTCAAGACCGACGACGGAGACAAGATATGGGTGGACACAAACGACATCTGGGACAAGGGAGACCTTGTAGGTATTAACATCGCCCCTAAGGACATCAAGATCGTAAAGAGAAATGACTAAAAGAAGTACATGGGCTCTGCCTTACGCCATATTCCTGGTGCTGTTCGTAGCCCTGCCTCTTATCCTGATCATGGTATATGCCTTCCAGGACGGCTCGGGCAACTGGACTCTGGGGAACTTCACCAAGTTCTTCAGGGATACGGATGCGATCAACACCTTTGCCCTGTCGCTTGAAGTGGCTATAGAGAATACAGCCATCTGCATCCTGCTGGGATATCCTGCAGCATGGATCCTGGCCAACAAAAAGCTGAACAAGAGCGCTGTCACAATCGTGCTGTTCATCATGCCGATGTGGATCAACGCCCTCATGAGGACCCTCGCCACCGCCGAACTATTCCATATGCTCGGCATCCAGCTCGGCAAGGGAACCCTGATCGTCGGTATGGTATATGACTATCTGCCGTTCATGATCTACCCTATCTACAACATCCTCGACAGGATGGACAAGTCCTACGCGGAAGCGGCTGCAGACCTCGGGGCAACGCCTTGGCAGGTGTTCTGGAAGGTCCAGGTGCCGCTTTCAATGCCGGGAGTCGTCAGCGGCATCATGATGGTGTTCATGCCGACCGTCAGCACATTCGCAATATCGGAATTCCTTACCAACAACAAGATAAAGCTCTTCGGTACCATCATCCAGGAGAACATCAACTCTTCGATGTGGAACTACGGAGCGGCGCTTTCGCTTGTGATGCTGGTTATCATAGGTATAACAAGTCTTTTGCAGGACAATAAGAAAGAGGTCAGCGGAGGGATCGTATAGAGATGAAGAGATTTTTTGCACAATGCTATATCTGGCTGCTGCTCATAGTGCTCTACGCGCCTATCGTGTTCATTGCAGTCTTCTCGTTCACTGAAAGCAAGGTCCTGGGCAACTGGACAGGCTTTTCGACGAAACTTTATGCAAACCTGTTCACCGGCAACATGCAGGGTACGGGCTCGCTGATGCATGCCATTGAAAACACCATCATCATAGCACTCATTGCAGCGACCGTTTCGACAGTCATCGGAACCATAGCCGCAATCGGAATCCACAACATGAGAGGAAAGGGCAAGCAGGCCATCACCTTTATGAACAACATCCCTATGCTCAACCCGGACATCATCACTGGTGTGTCGCTCTTCCTGCTCTTCGTCTTCCTGCACATCAGCCAGGGATATGTGACCGTCGTTCTGGCACATATCACATTCTGTACGCCATATGTAGTGCTGAGCGTGCTTCCGAAGCTGACACAGATGAATCCTAACATATACGAGGCAGCGTTGGACCTCGGGGCAACGCCTTTCCAGGCCTTGAGAAAGGTACTGATCCCTATGCTCAAGCCGGGAATGATATCCGGATTCATACTTGCGTTCACAATGTCTCTCGACGATTTCGCCGTGACATTCTTCACCAGAGGAACTATCGGACTGGACACCCTCTCCACCTATATCTATACAGACGCGAGAAAGGGAGGTCTTACTCCGGAGCTCCGTCCTATGATCACAATCATGTTCGTGGGCATACTCTTCCTGCTGATCATAATCAACCTAAGGAAGATCCGCAACTCTAAAACCGCTGTAGAATAAGATGAAGAAGATACTATATCTTGCTGCGGCAGCCCTCATGCTTCTGGGCTGTTCGGAAGACAGGGAACATATCCTGAAGGTCTACAACTGGGCCGACTACATCGACGAGGACCTCATCGATGAATTCGAGGTATGGTATGAGGAAGAGACAGGAGAGCCTGTGGAGATCATCTACCAGACCTTCGACATCAACGAGACCATGCTCTCGAAGATCGAACTGGGTCACGAAGACTACGATGTCGTATGTCCGTCCGACTACATCATCGAGCGTATGCTCATGAACGACCTCCTTCTCCCTATCGAAAGGGATTTCGGAGACACACCGGACTATCTGGACAATGTGGCTCCTTTCATCAAGGAGAAGTTCGATCAGATCGAAGGACATGGAAAGAACGCCAATGACTACAGCGTGGCATACATGTGGGGAACGGTCGGGCTGATCTACAACCCGAAATACGTTGCAGCGGACGAAACCTCCAGCTGGGATGTGCTCAAGAATCCTGCATACAAGGGAAAAGTCCTGATGAAGGATGCATTCAGAGACGTATATACCGCCTTGCTGATTGCTCTCAACAGGGAGGCCATCGATGCAGGAGAAAAAGATCTCGGCGCCCTGACTTTCGACACATCCGATGAATCCATCAGACTGGTGGAAGACTATCTGAATTCATTCAAGGAATCCGTTTCAGGATGGGAAGCCGATTTCGGAAAGGAACAGATGACAAAGGAACTCGCATGGATGAACCTTTCCTGGAGCGGTGACGCACAATGGGCCATCGACGAAGCTGTCGAAATGGGTCTGGACCTTGAATATGTCATACCTCAGGAAGGAAGTGTAGTCTGGTTCGACGGATGGGTAATCCCTAAATATGCGAAGAACACCAAGGCTGCCAGATATTTCATCAACTACATGTGCATGCCGGAGAACGCCCTGCGCAACATGGACATGACCGGATATGTAAGCGCCATCGGAGGAGATGATATCCTGGAAAACATGACGGACGATGAGGAATACGATGCCCTGGACGCAAGTTATTTCTTCGGTCCGCAGGCGGACAGCGTACATGTGAACCATACGATGTACCCTGACAGAGCGACCATCGAAAACTGCGGAATGATGCACGATACCGATACTGAAGCCCTCCTGAAGATGTGGTCACGCGTCAAGGGCGACAGCGCATCCGTATGGACCTATACCCTTATCTGCCTCGTGCTCGGCGGACTCGTTGCTGCAGTCGTCATCAAATATGTCAGAAAAGCCCGCCGCAAGAAGCGATACGCAAGGAAGAGACGTAGGAAATGATCAGTACCTTCTGGCAAGCCATAGTGAAAAGAAACGGTTTGAGATGAGATAGTGTCCGTTCACATAGGATAT
>JAZNAW010000141.1:0-5182 GCA_045586745.1 Candidatus Cryptobacteroides sp. | reverse complement strand
CTCAAGACCCCGATATCTGTCGCGTATGCAGCTAATGATGCCCTGCTGAATTTCCCTGATGAAGATTCTCCGGAGCAGCGAAGGAAATATCTTGAGATATCGCAGAGCCAGCTGGAACATCTGAGCGGACTTGTCGAGCAGATCCTGTCTATGAGTATGGAACGCAGGAAAGGCCTGGTTCTTCACCGTGATGACATCAATCTTGCTGCATTGGTCGATGATATTATAGAAAAGCACAGGATGAAAGCGGAAAAGGATGTTGCATTCACTGTTGATATTCCTTCTGATTTCACCGTCAATGCGGACAGGATGCATCTGAGCAACATCCTGAACAACCTGATAGACAATGCCGTGAAATATTCCGGCGAAAAGGTCGCAATACACATTGCTGCCGATGGAAACAGACTGACCGTCAGCGACAACGGCATAGGAATGTCACCATCTGACCTGAAGCATATATTCGAGAAGTTCTACCGGGCCCACACCGGCAATCTTCACGACGTGAAGGGTTACGGCCTCGGACTGTATTATGTCCATAGCATCGTAGAAAAGCATGGCTGGAACATCAGCGTGGAAAGCGAACTCGGCAAAGGCACCTCATTCACATTGTCATTATGAGCGAAAATATCAACATACTCCTCATCGAAGACGAACCGGACCTCGTCCTGATAATCCGCAATACCCTGACCAGCCAGGGCTTCAATGTCCGCACTGCTACGGATGGAGAGGAAGGACTGCGTAAGTTCTATGCAGAAAAGCCGGATGTCCTGGTTGCAGATGTGATGATGCCGAAGATGGACGGATTCACTATGGTAAGGCAGATCAGACAGACCGATCAGCAGACTCCGGTACTGTTCCTGACAGCCAGATCTGCCATAGACGACGTTGTGGAAGGCTTTGAACTCGGAGCGAACGACTATCTCAAGAAACCCTTCGGAATAATGGAACTGATCGTCAGGCTGCGCTCATTGGCAGGGAGAAGGCAGGTTCAGACCGCTCCTGTTCCTCAGACATACAGGATCGGTGAATTCACGTTCCACCCGGACACCCTCCGTCTCGATCATGCCGGCACATCTGAAGAACTCTCACCGCGCGAAGCAAAGATCCTCGAACTTCTTTGTGCAAGCAAAGGAGAAACCCTCTACACAAGACCTCTCCTTCTGGAAATCTGGGGCGACGATGACTTCTTCAACTCCCGCAGCCTTCAAGTATTCATCTCCAAACTCCGTCGCCGTCTCGCCCCCGACCCACGCATCCGCATCGTGAACGTGCGAGGCGAAGGGTATAAGTTGCTGGTGAATGAATAAGAATTTAACAGACTAATCGTTCTTTTTAACAGAAGCCTCGATAGACTTGATCGAGAACAGATAGTCACGCTCGACATCGCTGAGTGTGCGTTGCTTGTACTTTCGGTATTCCGTTGTGGCGTGTTCCATAGCCTCTTCGTGGGAAACACTGCCTGAGCCTTGAAGCAACTGTTCTCCGGACATCGTTAGGATTCTGTCAAGGTAAGCCGCCCAGTCGTTCATTGTCATCACTTGTTCACGTTCTGCCTGACGCTCCGCAAAATCCAAATATCCGGATACAAGTTGTCCCATTGCGCGGAGTTCTTTTTCGTTAAGATAGTTCTTGGCGGTTTTCGCCTCTATTAATGTCGGATGATTCCCCTTGAACGTCAGCAGTCCCATGAAATCCTTTTCCGCATCAGCACGCTCCACAATCAGTTCGGCAGCGGTATGTCCGTGAATGGCATAATGGATTTTATTCTGCACTTTCTTGAAAAACTCTTGCGACACTTTTGCTCGTGGATCGTAATCGATACTTGTTGCGTATATTTCCAGTATCTGACGGTAAAGCACCTTTTCGCTGGCGCGAATATCCCTGATGCGCTCTAATAACTCTTTCCAATAACTTCCACCGCCCAACTTCTTCAAACGATCGTCATCAAGAGTAAATCCTTTGACAATATATTCCTTCAGACGTTCTGTCGCCCACTGACGGAATCTTGTAGCAATAATGGAACGGACACGATATCCAAGGGCAATTATCATATCCAGATTGTAGTGTAAAACAAGATATTCCTTTCCATCTGCAGCAGTTATTCGGAATTTCCGAACAACTGATTCCTCATTCAATTCCCCCTCCTCAAAGATATGCTTGATATGCTCACTCACATTCGATTTGCTTGTCTGATACAGTTCGCACATCTGGGTCTGTGTAAGCCATAAAGTCTCCTCCTCAAGCTTTACATCAACCTTGGTCTTACCGTCGTTAGCGGTGTATATGATAACTTTATTCTCCTTCATTCTTCCACAATGTTCAAATGCTTCTGCAAAATTAACTATAATTCAGGAATAGTACACAATAATCAATAATAACTCCGGTCAGAAGACTCACGCCCTCTGACCGGAACAGTATTTATGTTTAACCTGAGATGAATTTACTCTTTCTTCAGCTCCTTGATAGGATTTGAGTTCATCAGCCTTACAGCCTGCCAGGTTATGGAAACGATTGCTACCAGGACGATGATCATCAAGGCAATCGCATATATCCACCAATAATTGTCGATTCGATATGCATAACCATCAAGCCACTTCCGTATCACTATGTATCCGACCGGTACAGCAACGACAGCGGCTATTCCGACCACCTTGATGAATCCCCATACCATATTCCGGAATGCTTCACTCCTGTCACATCCGAACACTTTCCTGACTGACCAGTTGCGTGCCTGCTGCTTTCTGTAGTAGGTGCTCATCGCAAGCATTGCCATAGAAGAAAGCATTATCACAAGCAGGGCAAAAATAGTTATCAGCTTGAGGTTGTTCTCGTCTGTAGAGAAGTACTGTCTGTATATCGAGTTTAGACTCTGTACGTATATCCTTCCTCCATTACCGTGAGATTCATAGAATTTCTCGATTGCAGCTACAGCTTCATCTTCATTTCCGGCCACCTTGACCAGCAGGCTTCTGAGGTACTCGAAATACTCCTCTCCCTTATATTCCATCAACCACCAGACCATATTGGAAGAAGAGCAGTCCTCCATAGTCCTGTCACCCTTCTGATAATCCCGGAATATGCCGCAGATACCGTAAGGGTAGTTGGAAAGGGATACGCTTTCTGCAGAATAATCCAGTCCTATTCCTTTCATAGCCCCTTCGGTGAGCCACAATGACCCGACACCTTGTGTTACGTTGCGGTTGTATTTCACGATGTTGAATCCGAGCATATTGAATGCTGTGCTGTCACCATATATCACTTCCAACTGCACATCCTCTCCGTTATGTTTGAGGCTCATTCCTGTCCTGCCGGAGTGAGCCGGAGAACTCTGAACTCTGCCGATGCTTTCCACGAAAGGTAACTGGCGCAGTTCGTCCACAAGGTAGTCCGAACCTCTTTGAGCGCCTTCGATGGCAATGATATTATCCTTGACATATCCGGAATCCCTGGCAAGCATGTACCTGAACTGTACGAACATTGCAATAGATATGCAGAGAGTCGCAATTGTCACCCCGTTCTGGATACCTATGAATACCTTACCCAGAACCATCTTGCCACTTGCCGCAAATTCCCCCTTGACTACATCTATAGGCTTGTATCTTGACATTATCATTGCCGGAACGATGCCCGCAATCAGAGAGACGATGAATACAAACAGTACCATCAGAATTATTTCGACAACTCCGAGATTGTTCATCAGCGATACTTCCTTACCCATCATATCCTTTGCATAAGGGCCGAAAACCTCGATAAGGATAAGAGCAAGTCCGAATGATACGACAGTAAGGAGAAGTGCCTCCTTGATATATCGGAACGCCACCTCCCATTTCTGTTCGCCGAGCAGTCGGCGTGTAGCCATTTCGTTTGCCCTGAATCCGATCTGAGCCACAGTCAACGAAATGTAGTTCAGCAAAGCAAAGACAAGAAGCAGGATACCTGCGGCAAGGAAAAGCATTATGAATCCGAAGGAGATTCTTCCTACAAATGGAGAATGCTGTACACATACTCCGTAGTGTATCTGTGAGAATGGCGAGAAGATGAACTTCTTCATCAGTCCCACGCTGTAAAGAATGTCCTTTTCCTTAAGTATCTCGACAGCCTTCTCCTGAAGAGCCTCAAGGTCTGCACCAGACGTAAGTCTGAAGAAGCTGACTGCGGTTCCATTACCCTCAGCAATCAGGCCGGGGTACATCTCATCGATATGATGAGTCGCGTAAATGATGTCGGCTTCCGGAAACACAGACCTCTTGATATCCTTGTACACGCCTTTGATGAAAAGATCCTTCGTCTGATTTCCGACAGTGATCTTCAAAGTCTCTCCGAGAGGGGATTTGCCTGGGAAATGAAGGTCTGCAAAAGACTCGCTGACCACTACTGCATTCCTGTCCGTAAACGCATCCTCACGTGAACCTTCTACAAAAGGAAAGGTGAAGAAACTGAAGAAGTTCGGATCGGCGATGATGGCATTCTGCGGTACGGTCTCACCACCTACTGTTGTTTCCAACGCCAAGCCTCTCAGGACGAATGTCGATAGGAAACGACATACATCTTCCACTTCCGGGAACTCCTGGGCGATCACATCACCCACCGTATAACTCATTATACAGAATTCCTCTTCGTGACCTACATATATATTCTCCGTATTCTTAAGCTCTTTGTCATAGCCCAGTTCTCCGGCAACGAATGTCGCAATGAACACAACGAATGCAAGCGCCACGCTCAGTCCCACGACCTCGATCACGGTATACAGCTTGTTTCTTGATAGGAATCTCAGGTAACTTTTCATCAGTAGTTATAGTTATAAATAAGGGTTAATCGGGAATCGGTTTATCATACACTGTGCCATAAACGGCAATTCGCTATAGCTCAAGTTTTTATAAAATCTGGTGGTGGGTGTTACTGTAAATTTTTCTTACAGAAGTGTAAATTTTTCTTACAGAAGTGTAAAGATGGATTACATTGTCTTTACTATATACACTATTTCTTTGCCTGCCATTCTGACAGGAAGACACACAAATTCAGGATAATGTTCGCTATAATATCTATTTGTGATCAACATTAACAGCAACTATGATAGTAGTCAGAATGTAACTGACCACTTTAATCCTCCTTTTGTCTCTCATAATGGTTATAAACTTACAAAATCTATATAATAATATATTCACTACAAATATAATCGGGG
>JAZNAW010000140.1:0-3105 GCA_045586745.1 Candidatus Cryptobacteroides sp. | reverse complement strand
CTGTGAGCAGCCGTAGGGATGATACGGAAGATCACCATTCCCGGAGGAATCACCGGGTAGATCACCACAGAGCAGAAGATGTGATATTCCTCACGCAGTGCCACAGCGATGTTTGCGGCTGAATTCACTCCGGCCTTCACGAGAACAGGGGTTACGCATGCCTCGGCAGGTCCGATGTCGAAACCAAGTTCACGGAATCCTTTCTGGAGGCTTCTTGTCACCTTCCAGAGCTGTGCGCGGAGTGCGTCGCCCTCTGGGCTGTCGATGATGTCAAGTCTTTTGAGACAGCCTTCCACAATAGGCATAGGAAGTGACTTTGCGTAGATCTGTGATCGCATGTTGTATTTCAGATAGTCAATGATGTCCTTATCGGCTGCAACGAAACCACCGATGATGGCCATTGACTTGGCATATGCTCCGATGTAGATGTCTATCTCGTCCATCACTCCGAAGTGCTCCGATGTTCCGCGTCCGTGCTCACCCATCACGCCGAATCCGTGAGCATCATCAATCATGATGCGGAACTTGTATTTCTTCTTGAGTGCTGCTATCTGGTCGAGGATTCCGAGTGCTCCGGTCATTCCGAATACGCCTTCGGTGATGAGGAGGACTCCGCCGCCCTTCTTCTCTGCTTCTTCACATGCCTTTGCAAGCACTCTCTCGCAGTCCTTGATATCGTTGTGGCGGAACTTATATTTGCTTCCTACGTGGAGGCGGATACCGTCGAGGAGACACGCGTGGTCTTCCGCATCATACACGATCACATCGTGACGACATACCAGAGAGTCGATTGTAGAGACGATTCCCTGATAGCCGAAGTTGAATTCGAAGGCTGCTTCCTTCTTCTCGAAGGCAGCGAGCCTGCGCTCAAGCTCTTCGTGGAGATGGGTCTGTCCAGTCATCATTCGGCTCCCCATAGGATATCCAAGACCCCATTTTGCAGCCGCTTCAGCGTCTGCCTTGCGTATCTCGGGATGGTTTGCAAGACCGAGATAGTTGTTGAGACTCCAGCAAAGTACATCCTGTCCGTTGAATCTCATATTTGGGCCCAGTTCGCCTTCAAGGCGTGGGAATGCGAAATATCCTTCAGCTTTTTCACGGTACTGGCCGATAGGGCCGCCTGTTGATTTTCTGATTCTGTCGAAAATATCTGTAAACATATTTATTGATTTTTGATAGTTTGCTTTGATACCAGTCCCATCATTCTGAAAAGGAATTTAGGGAGATTCTTTTCCGGATTGCGTTTTGTCATGTCGATGAACCAACCGAATTTCTTTACTACGGGAACTTTGTTGGTCTCGACCAGTTCTATCAGCGTACCGTCCGGGTCTTCAATGTAGGCAAAGCGTCCTGATGCGTCTCCCATATCGAAGATTTCTCCGTCAGGACAGCTGTCCACTGTGAACGGATGGCCTTTTTCTGCGCAGAATTTCTTCATATTGTCCATTCCTGTCACGTCGAAGCATATCTGGATGAATCCAGGGTCTCCCCAGTAGCGTCCCTCGTAGATCTTGCGAGGGGTATATTCTAGAGCCTGCACGAGTTCTATTGTCGACTCGCCGAACAGTTCTGCGAATGCTCCTTTGCGCTTTGGCGCGCCGAGGATGACTCTGCGGCAGTTCTTGTCCGAGCCGGGCATAAAGAAGTGTTTGCTGAACGGGCCTGTGGTGTCGCTGATGATTGTGTCATAGCCTAGTACATCACGGTAGAATCTTATTGATCTTTCCATATCTGTGACACCGATGACTGCTCCGATCATTCCTCCTGTGAGCTTGTTTTCGTCTATGAATACGTCTTTCCTTTCTACGAGCTGAAAGCAGTTGCCGTAGAGGTCCTTGACATAGAAGCACGGTGTGCCGTCAGGAAGGGTCTCCGGTGTAGTGCAGTCAGGCCATTTTTTAGAAATGGTCTTATGGAAAGCAGTAACATCGCGACATTTAAGCTTCGCGGCGAATATTCCGAGGTCTCCGACTGATATGGTGAAAGGACAAGGGACAGGAGTGCGCTTCGAGTACTGCCAGATCTCGAATCCGCCGCCACCCTGAAGATTGACTGCGATGCAGGCGTGGCGCTGATGCGGCATACCACCTGTGTAGGGGAGCATACGTTCAGCCACTGTGTCGTCTTCCAAAATCTTTACATCGATGCCGAATATGTCGATGTACCAGTTCCACGACTTTCTGAAATCCACTGTTCCGACACCGATCTGTTGTATTCCTGCTATATTAAATTCACTCATTTCGTTGTTACTTGACAATTTAGTATCCGCTTATATAGTAAAAGGTTTCACTTTCAGTGCGCAAAGGTAGTAATTATTGGCAAAAATTTGCAAGAAATTAGCCATTTTCAAAATCCGCCAACTGAACCATTCAGCTGGCGGACATCCAAGGCATACGCCCTATTTGAAAGCAACCTTATAGACAATATCGAAGTCGGAACTGTAAAAGGTCTTCAACAGATACATGGTTACCTCTTTGGCGGTCTCTACGACTTTGCCGGTCAGATTCGCACCAAGACCATCAGCAAAGGCGGCTTTACTTTCTGCCTTGCAGAATATCTCCCCCACGAACTGCAGAAGATAGAATCAATGCCGGAAGACACATTCGACCAGATAGTTTCAAAATATGTCGAAATGAATGTTGCTCATCCATTTATGGAAGGCAATGGCTGCTCAACACGTATATGGCTCGATCTTATCCTCAAAAAACGCCTGCAGAGATGCGTAAACTGGAGCAAGATAAACAAGAATGACTATCTCCAAGCAATGCAGACCAGCGTAGTCAATGCCTCCCCTATCCACGGTCTTCTCTCATCTGCTCTCACAGATAAGATCAATGACCGAGAGACCTTCATGAAAGGTATCGACTACTCATACTACTACGAGCAGGAGGATTAACACAAATAATTTAGTCATGAGAAACAGCCTACATATTATCTTCATTTATACAATTACAATGTGGCTACTGAACTCATGCTGTCATACGGAGAGATTTGAGTCACACGTATTTCTTGTAACGCACGACACATTATGTCTTGATGCATATGCGTATCCTCTATCATTGATTTCTCTGGAACATTCAGCAAAATATAATGATGGGTATTATT
>JAZNAW010000139.1:0-3221 GCA_045586745.1 Candidatus Cryptobacteroides sp. | reverse complement strand
GCCTCCCTTACAGTCTTCGCAATTTCCCTTGCTTCAGTACTCTGGCAGACCCTTCGCGCCGCCCGGACCAATCCAGCGGATGCGTTGAAGAAGGAGTAGATACCTGTATTATCATATGAGGATATCTTTGGGAACAGACATTTTTGAAAATGCAAAGAGTTTCTTGCCAAGGTCCTTCAGGGAGGCACCGATGTGATAGATATCATCATCCACGATCATGAAACGGTCGTGAATGTTGTGTGTTTCTGTCAGGGTTATCGGAGGATATTGGGCATTGTGCCTGACAAGGTCCTGCTTCAGGGTTTCCGTGAGGCGTCCTGTACGGATTTCTGCTGCAATGCCTTCCTGCCTTTTGGACAGCATCAGGAGCACGCTTTCGTCTATATAATTATCAATCAGGATAATACTGATTTTTGCGGATCTAATCAGATCTGTTGCAAATACATATGCATCGAATATCTGACCGTCATAGAAGACTCCTTCAACCGGAGGCAGTGAAGTCCTGACAAAGAAATCTATCTTCTTGTCGTGTTCATTAAGCTTTTCTTCTATCTTATTAAGACGTTGATTTACAGTATAGCCTTTAATCATATATTCTTTCAGCACCGTGGTTGCCCATCGACGAAATAAGATACCTTGATCTGATTTTACACGATAACCCACTGATATGACCATGTCAAGATTATAATATTCAATCTCTCGTTCAACTAACCTTCCTCCTTCTTTTTGAACTGTCGCAAATTTTGCGATAGTTGGGAAAGACTTCAGTTCCTCTTTCAATGCATTGTTCACATGTTTTCCTATGGTCTTCACATCTCTGCCAAACAGTAACGCCAATTGACTTCGATTCAACCACACTGTTTCATATTCCAATCTAACTTCTAACCTCGTTACCTCGTCCGGCTGATAGACTACAATCTCGCCATGTTCTGTTGTTACATCGTTTATAATACCATTTCCCATACTTCGCTTTTTCCAATAAAGTTCGGCAAAGCGGAAACAATTCCCAAACATGATTGACGATTTTCGGTCAATCCTAAAATAGATTTTTCTGTTTTTTAACATCATTGCATTTTTCTTTGTTTCCGGATGGGATGCAAAAATTTATTTTATGACGATAAAATAAATTTTACCTTTACACTTTTGTAAAGTTTCTTTACACTTGCTCATATACGTGTTTTTGGTAATGTATTGCTAATCAATATATTAATAAGTTTGGCACGACAATGGTTACAAGAAGCTTCAAAAATCAGAAATACCGATGAAAAGCTATTTGAGATTCCTTTCGAGAAATAGACTTTACACAGCGATCGAGGTTGTAGGGTTGAGCGTTGCGCTTGCGTTTGTGATTCTTTTGAGCAGTTATATTGTCGACGACATGAGCGTCAACAAGGTCTTGAAGAATACCGACAATGTTTACTTATGTCTGGAAGACAGCAAGCCTTATAGCTTCAACAGGACCGATATCTACAGCGACATCCCTGCCATCGAGGAGCGATGCTGTATTCTTTTGCGTCCGGAAAGGATATGGAGTGATATCGCCCATATTATCAAGGATGATCAGGACAATGCTGTATCGCTGATGGCATCAGACAGGAATTTCTTTGAATTCTTTACCTTTCCGCTGCTTGAAGGAAATCCGGAAGATGTGCTCGCCTCAGACAACAGCATCGTCATTTCCGAGAGCTTCGCAAACAGACTTTTTCCTGAAGGAAATCCGATCGGAAAGTCGTTAAAGCTCTTTTCAGAGGGTTTCTTTGACAATGACCTTACAGTCAGCGGTGTCTTCAAGGAATTTCCAAAGAGCGTAATCAAGCAGCCTGACATTATCATCAACCTGGAAGCCTATCGTGACAGTGAGTACAAGGCAATGGGCGATGGCGCCTACAGTGCATCGATTGATTTCATAAGACTGGAGAAGAATGCATCTGTGGCGGATGTAGAATCTGGACTGAACCATGTCTATAATAAGAATCGTGATGCAGGCTCAATAAGGAAGAAGGCCATCTTGCAATTCGACGAGATCAGGAATAAGAGTGATGAATATTTTGCATATGTCTTCGACAACATAAAGGATAAGGAAACCTTGAACACATATTGGGTAATGTGCCTGTTCATTGTACTCGCATCCCTTTTCAACTACATCGCACTAACAATCGCCTTTTCACGTTTCCGTATGAAGGAAATAGCGACGAGAAGACTGCTAGGTACCGACAAGTCGGGGGTAATAGTCAGATGTATCCTTGAAGCGCTCCTGCTTCTGACCGTCTCTGCGATATTCGCAATTCTCATTGCAGTCGCATTGAAGACGCAGGTAGGCAGTATCCTTGGGGTCCGGCTTGACCCGATGCAACATGCGGGAGAATTCATGATTCTGGCGCTCATCATGGGGCTGATGGCGGTTATGGCCAGCCTGCTGCCATCTGTTGCAGCCGTGCGCCATAATCCGATTGTTGTGATCAAAGGAGAAGAACGGTTCATCGACAAGATGTACTTGAGCAAAGGCTTCATCTGCTTCGAAGGCCTGTTGAGTATTTTTGCCATAGCTTCCTGCATGGTCATAGCCCTTCAGACGAATTCAATGCTGAATGAGCCAAGAGGATATGAGACAGACAACATCATATATATCGGGTTCCATTCCGAGCAGAGCAACCGCTTCATAGATGAACTTCGTTCCGAATCCTTTATCGACAAGGCCGGATATCTGTCATCACTTCCTTCCGACAGCTGGTGGCAGGGATACTTCTCTGACAAAGCGAACGAAAACCATTATAAGAATTTCTACCTGCAAGGTGACAGCACTGCTTTTGACATACTTGGCATCAAGAGATATGACATGGACAGAAAGATTGCCGGCAATGCATATTTAGGTTATCTGTACTTGTGTGAAAGTTCACATGAAGAGTACTCATTCCTGCTGAATGATAACACATTGTACTCCCAGGGCAGATCGGTTTATCCCATCTACCAGCATATGAGCGGCACTGCTTCCGACTTCAGGCTGGGAACATTGAAAAACATGCCCGAAGAAGGACTTACATCCATATACGTGATTCCTGATGAGCTGATACAATATAACACTCCGGAAGGCGTTATTGCGAAGGTGAATGTCAATGAAAGAGAAGGCATCGGGAAGATAAGGGAGTTCTATGAAGAGAAGGGCTATGGCGACCTGCATATTGACATCAAGTCAGCGGCTGGTGTTCTTGAAGAGGCCTATA
>JAZNAW010000138.1:0-13918 GCA_045586745.1 Candidatus Cryptobacteroides sp. | reverse complement strand
GTCGCTTCCCCTGCTTTCAATGGCGCAGGATACGCAGTACAACAATTCCCCGATTTCCAATTTCAATCTGAACAGATATCTTGGCACATGGTACGAGATCGCCCGGTTTGACCATAGTTTCGAAAGAGGCATGGACAATGTCATGGCAGAGTATCTTCTCCGTGAAGACGGTAAGGTTGATGTGCTTAATTCGGGGTGGAAGGACGGTAAATATAAGGTGGCCGAGGGAAGGGCAAAACAGCCGGACCCGACAAAGAATCCGGCTCATCTTGAGGTATCGTTCTTCTTGTTCTTCTACAGTGATTATAATGTCATGATGCTGGATGATGATTATCAGGTCGCTCTGGTGGGGAGCAAAAGTCCCAAGTATCTCTGGATACTCTCACGTACTCCTGAAGTATCTGACAAGGTTATGGACCAGATACTTGAAGAGGCGTCCGGCCGAGGTTATGATATCGACAATCTGATCTGGGTCGACCAGTCTGCCAACATTGAGGCGCGTTAGAAGCGGCTCATTCCATTTCTGCGGTCCAGCTGGTCGAGAGCAAACGCATAGGCTCCGATGGCTATGGCCTTGCCTGCACCCATCTTGGACACGCTGATTCCGATTCTCTTCTGAGGGTCGAAATCCACCTCTATCTCGCTGTCGTAAATCTTCATCTTCCGCTGCTCTCCCTTCAGGAACTCCGCGAGCTCATCTTCATTGTCAAGGTCATATACCTTCATAGGTATTCTGCCGAGTTCCTTTCCGTCGAGGGTGCGGATCTTCGATCTCATTACTTCGAGAATGGCTGGCTTTATGTATTTTGCCGCACCTGTCATTCCTCCTCCGAGAACAATGAGGCCGTCAGTGATGTTGGCTGCCGGAAGCATGACTTCTCCGGTCAGCTCACCCATCTCCGCGAAGGCCTGGACGGCCGCTTCGCGGGAACCTTCCATACGGCCTTCGGCTATCTCGAAGATGTCCTTCGGCTCAAGTTCCCTTTCGTCTCCGGAAAGCTCCTTGTAGACACGCTTCACGGCCCTTATGGAAACGCCTTCCTCGACAATGATGTCAGGGTGCTTGCTGTGTGGGAAGTAACATGTCTCTACACATGAGTTGTCACCTCTGTTGAGCATACCGTTGACGATCATTCCGATTCCGAAGCCGTCTCCGAACACATAACCGAGCATGTTGCGGTATCTTTTCTTGCTTCCTGCAAGTTCCAGTCTTTCGTTGATGTCAGGCAGCGTTCCGCCAAGAGCCTCTCCATATGCAAAGAGGTCTCCGTCATTGTTTATATATACCGGTATTCCGAATTTCTTTCTTAGATACGGACCTAATGCAACGCCCTCTCTGAACGAAGGGAAGTTGAGAAGATATCCGTGGATGATGCCGTTAGGATAGTCCGCAGGTCCTGGAAACGCGAAACTTATGGCGGCCGGCTGTCTGTCCAGCTGTTCCTTTATCATCCTGAATCCCTTAACCATGTTTGCAAGACACAGTTCAAGGTTTTCAGAATGTGCTTCAAGTGTTATCGGCTCTACGATGAATTCACCGCCCTGCATGGCTCCGAATACCAGCACTGCGCTGTTTGCGTCAAGTGTCATGACGATTCTTGAGTCGGTTCTGAAGTTGGCCATTGTCTGTTTTTATGTTTATTATATGCTTAAATGCAAATATAATCATTAAATTTACAGAAAAATAGCAAGACATATGACAATTTTATCCAACGGTATCCTGACAGTTGAGGTCAGCGGACGCGGAGCTGAACTTCAAAGTATCAGGAAAGGGGACGTGGAATATCTTTGGCAGGGCGATCCGGCATTCTGGGGAAGGCGCTCTCCGGTTCTGTTTCCGATTGTCGGAAGCGTCTGGGAATCAAGATATAGAGTTGACGGAAAGGAGTATCAGTTGGGTCAGCATGGATTTGCAAGGGATATGGATTTCACCCTGATGAGCTGCTCGCAGACGGAGGTCAGATACAGGCTCGAGTCTTCGGAAGACACGCTTGCAAAGTATCCTTATCCTTTCGTGCTGGAGATTGCATATAGTCTTCACGGCAGCAGTCTGGATGTCGTCTGGGAGGTCATGAATCCGTCAGACGGTGACATCTATTTCCAGATAGGTGCCCATCCTGCATTCTTCTATCCCGACTACGATCCTGAAAAGTCCGGCAGAGGTTTCTTTACCTTTGACAGGAACGAGGGCCTGGAATGTATCCGGATCAAGGAGAAGGGATGCGTTGATGCGGATACAAAATGGCCTCTGTATATGCCGGAAGGCCGTCTGAAGCTGGAAAAGGACACATTTGATGCGATTGACACGATAATGCTTCAGGACAGCCAGATAAAGAGGGTCAACATGTTCAGGGAGGATGGTACTCCATGGCTGTCTCTCTCGTTCGATGCTCCAGTGACAGGCATATGGTCGCCTCCGAGAAAGGTGGCTCCTTTCATCTGCATCGAACCTTGGTACGGGCGTTGCGACCGTGTCGGATATGATGGTGACTACAGGGATAAGGACTGGGTGAACTGTCTGTCTCCGGGAGAAAAGTTTGAAAGTGTATATACAATCGAGATAGCGTAGCGGATGAAATTATCGGAACTGAAGACGGGCGAACGTGGCGTGATCGTAAAGGTAAACGGTCACGGGGGTTTCCGTAAGAGAATCATAGAGATGGGCTTTGTGAGAGGCAATAAGGTCAAGGTGATCCTTAATGCCCCTCTGCGCGATCCCATAGAATATGAAATCATCGGCTATAAGATATCCCTCCGCAGAGAAGAAGCCGCAAAGATCGAGGTCATCAGTGAGACCGAGGCAAAGGAGATGCTTTCCGAGCGCGAGTCCCTGCCTGCCATTGAGGCTGATGAGGTATGGATAGAACGCGAGATGAACACTCTGGCTGAGGAGCGCCGAAGGACAATAAAGGTTGCCCTTGTCGGTAATCCTAACTGCGGTAAGACCTCTCTTTTCAATGTCGCGTCCGGAAGCCATGAACATGTAGGCAATTACAGCGGAGTCACCGTCGATGCCAAGGAAGGACTGTTCGAGCATGGAGGCTACCAGTTCCGTCTTGTCGATCTTCCGGGTACATATTCGCTGTCAGCATACAGCCCTGAGGAACTTTATGTCCGCAAGAACCTCATTGAGGATGTTCCGGATGTAGTCATCAATGTAGTCGACGCATCAAACCTCCAGCGAAACCTCTATCTGACCACACAGCTCATAGACATGAACCTCCGATGTGTCATCGCCCTTAACATGTATGATGAGCTTCAGGCAAAGGGTGACCGTCTGGACATCAGGCAGCTCGGATGGCTTCTCGGTATGCCGGTAGTGCCTACAGTCAGCCGCACCGGACAGGGGATAGATGCTCTTTTTGATACTGTGATCCAGATATATGAGAAGAGTGACCCGAGTCTGGCCCGTCATATCCATATCAACCATGGTGCGGAGCTGGAACGCAGCATAAACAGAATAAAGGGACTGATATCGCACACTGAAGACATCCGTTCGAAATACTCGACGCGATATCTCGCCATCAAGTACCTGGAGAATGACAGGGAGATAGAAGGTGTGGTAGAGTCTCTGTCAAACCGTGACGAAATCATTGCCGCGCGTTTTGAGGAGAACAACAGGATAAGGGGCCTTCTCGGATCAGGCCTGGAGTCTTCCATGGTCGATGCCAAATATGCCTTTGTCCAGGGAGCCCTGGCAGAGACTTATGTTCCGTCATCAAAGAAAAGGAAAAGACATACGCTTACGGACAGGATCGATGCAGTGGTGACCAACAAATGGCTTGCTTTCCCGATATTCTTCCTGCTGCTTTACATAGTCTTTGATACCACTTTTGTCGTCGGGGAATATCCTATGAGGTGGATCGAATGGCTTGTCGGAACCTTCGGAAGCTTTGTCGCATCCATGATGACCGACGGATGGCTGAAGGACCTGGTTGTCGACGGAATCATAAGCGGAGTGGGAAGCGTCCTGGTCTTCCTGCCGAACATCCTCCTGCTATATATGTTCATCTCCCTGCTGGAGGATTCTGGATACATGGCCCGTGCTGCCTTCATCATGGACAGGCTGATGCACAAGATAGGCCTTCATGGCAAGTCCTTCATCCCGATGGTCATGGGATTCGGCTGTAATGTGCCTGCCGTCATGGCCACAAGGACCATCGAGAGCCGCAAGAGCCGCCTTATCACCATGCTCATCGTTCCGCTGATGTCCTGCGCCGGACGAATGCCGGTATATGTCCTGATAGCAGGAGCGTTCTTCTCACGTAATGCAGGTCTGGTCCTTCTGGGACTTTATGCGCTGGGTATCGTCCTGGCCATACTTGCCGCCAAGGTAATGAGCACGTTCTTCAAGGATGACGACCTGCCGTTCGTTATGGAACTTCCGCCATATCGTGTACCTACTGCAAAGTCGATCTTCAGGCATACATGGGAAAAGGGCCGTCAGTATCTCCAGAAGATGAGCGGAATTATCCTGATCTGCTCGATGGTCATTTGGTTCCTGGGATATTTCCCTAACCATGATGCGTACAGCACCGTACAGGAGCAGCAGGAACATTCGTTCATCGGGTATGTCGGCAAAGCCATGGAGCCAGTTCTCGAACCTCTCGGATTCGACTGGAAGATGGGTGTGGGCATAGTCGCCGGAGTCGGTGCAAAGGAACTTGTGGTCAGCACTCTCGGAGTAATGTATGCCGATGAAGCCCCGACCCTGCAGGCTGCGCTGGTACAGTCCGTCCCTCCTGCCGGAGCCTTGGCCTATATGGTGTTCATCCTGCTGTACTTCCCGTGCATAGCGACCTTCGTCGCCATAAAGAATGAGAGCGGAGGCTGGAAATGGGCGATCATCACGGCGGTCTATACTATAGTTCTGGCCTGGGTGGCGGCATTCGTCACCTTCCGTATCGCATCTCTGTTTCTGTAGCGTAATGCTGCATCATGAGTAGCGGCGAGGAAGACGGAAGATGATGGCAGACAGGGCGAACAGACCCATGATAAACGGATAGTACAGGTAGCCGATGATTGATATCGACGAAGCTCCCGACAGGCCGGCAGCCATCAGGAGCTGGGCTCCGTAAGGAATCAGGCCCTGGATAAGGCATGAGAACGTGTCCAGGATGCTGGCTGTCTTGCGAGGGTCGAGGCCGAAGCGTTCGGTGATGTCCTTTGCTATGCGTCCTGATGTGATGATGGCGATGGTGTTGTTGGCCGTGCAGAGATTTGCCAGGGATACCAGACCTGCAATGCTGAGTTCGGCTCCCCTCCTGCCGTTTATCTTTCTGGTCATTCCGCTTACGATGAAGTCCAGACCTCCGCCGACACGGATCAGTTCCAGCATTCCTCCTGCAAGCATGGTCACGATTATCAGGTCACCCATGTCGCTTATTCCGCTGCCGGTTGCAGAAAGGAAGGATGTCCATCCCATGCTGCCGTTGACAAGGCCTATCAGTGCGTTTACGGACAGGCCGATGGTAAGGACAGCGACTACATTTACTCCCGATAGTGCAAGGATGATGACAAGGATGTATGGTATCAGAAGAACCCAGTCGATAGTACCTGCTTCAGGGGTAATGGAAACAGATGATCCGAGTATCACATACAGTATGGTTACAACTATGGCAGCAGGTCCGACTATGCGTATGTTGGTCTTGAACTTGTCTGCCATCGAGCATCCTTGGGTCCTTGTCGCTGCAATCGTGGTGTCTGAAATGAAGGACAGATTATCCCCGAAGAATGCCCCTCCTACAATGATAGCTGTGATGAATGGAGTGCTGGTAAATATCCCGGTCGCTCCGTTCAGGGCAAGTTCTTCTGCTATTCCTGCCGCGACAGGTACAAGGGCCACGATGGTACCTACGCTGGTTCCTATCGACATGGAGATGAAGCATGCTGCAAGGAAAAGTCCTGCATAGATGAGTTTTCCCGGAAGTATGCGAAGGGCCAGATTGACCGTTGCGTCTATCGCTCCGATTTCTTTTGCAGTAGCCGCAAATGCTCCGGCAAGCACGAATATCCATATCATGAGCAGGACATTCCTGTTTCCTGCACCTTCGGAGAATATGGATATCCTCTCCTCCAGGGTCTTGCCACGGCATATCAGGACTGCATATATTGATGCAATCATGAATGCTGCGGAAATAGGGATTGCATAGAAGTCCCCGGCTGCTATTGAGGATATGAGATATATGCAGAGAAACACAATCAGAGGGCTTAATGCAAGCCATCCGTTTGCCTTGTCATGAATGGTGCTCATCGGAAAATCATTTTACGGGTGCAAAGATAGATAAAATTGGCTTATCTTTGTGGAGATGTCTTGACATGACAACAGTGTATGAAGAAAAAGGATGATATGATTTCGGCACCGATGGGGGAGAAGACGGTTCTTCTCCATACCTGCTGCGCTCCGTGTTCAAGCGCCATAATCGAGGCGATGGTCAGCAGCGAGATCACTCCTGTCATATATTACTGCAATCCGAACATATATCCTCGTGAGGAGTACGAGATACGCAAGAACGAATGTACCCGTTATGCTCAGTCCCTTGGTCTGGAGATAGTAGATGCAGACTATGACCATGAGAACTGGCTGGAGGCCGTGAAGGGAATGGAGGACGAACCGGAGAGAGGCGGACGATGTCTGAAATGTTTCAAGCTCCGTCTTCTCCGTACCGCAGAATATGCCCGGTCGCGAGGCATAAAGGTCATCACCACCACGCTGGCATCCTCGCGCTGGAAATCCCTTGACCAGATCAATGAAGCCGGAATGTGGGCTGTCGGTGAAGTAAATAAGTGTAAAAACATGATCCCACCTGATGACTCAGTCATATGGTGGGACCGGAACTGGCGCAAAGGCGGTCTGCAGGAGCGACGCCTTCAGATAATCAGGGAATATGATTTCTACAACCAGCTGTACTGCGGCTGCGAATTCAGCATGAGAAAGGAGGATTAGAGCCCGGCTTCAGATGACTTCACCACCACCTCGCATCCTGTCCTGACTTCTTCAGGTATAGTGCATGAGGTGTATTTTGAAATCTCGGCAGCATCATTCTTTGATGTAAGTGCAAGGTGCTTGCCTTCTATGGCAACATCGTATGAGGCCGCCCAGTTTTCTCCGTCGTTATACTTTCCTGTCAGGATACTGTCTTCGATGCTCCATTTGCCGCGGTAAAGGCGGTATGCGCCTTCTCCTATCTTCTGGTACATCTCGAATGTCTTGTCCTCATTGAAATCCAGATAGATGTCGCCGCTTACAGAGAGAGTTGTGCTCTGCCATTCTCCCAGAATCATCTCTGCGAGATTCTTGGTGTCTTCCCCGTTCTTGCCTCCGCATGATGCAAGGAGCAGAACTGCCGATATGATATATATTATTCTTTTCATTTCCATGTGATTTTATAACCATCCTCCGTTATTGGTTGCAAACGGTCTTGATGCGACGGACAGTGTCCTTGAGTATGACATGTTTCCGATTCCGTCTTCCTTTGCAGGGTCCTTTCCGACCTTTCCGCTTAATACTATCTTGCCGGAACCGACATTCGAACATTCGATCTCAAGCTTTCCGCCCCTTATGACAGGGTCGGAAGACAGACCGAGCGAAGTTCTTGTCGCCTGATCCACGGTTATTGTGTAGTCATCGTCAGGATTGCAGTAGCGGCTGATGTCCATGCTCATCTTCTTTCCGGCCTGCACAAGCAGGGTAGGGGTGCCTTCTATAGCCATGAGGAACTTCCATGCGTCCACAGCTCCTGTTCCCATCTGACCCTTGAATCTGTTCATGTCTATGGTCTCGCCCTGCTGTGAGAATGGTGGGTAGAAAACAGTGTTCTTGCCGCTGTTGAACTGGTCGATGTCATTTACGGATGTAAGAAGAAGAGATGTGAGTTCTGCGCGGGTGAATCTCTTGCCGAGCTTCTTTGCGTATGAAAGTCCGAGCGCTATGACTCCTGACACATGAGGACATGCCATTGAGGTCCCCTGCATGTATGTGTAGTTCTTGTTTTCAGTTCCGTTGTCTGTGATCACTCCAGGGTAAGGGTTTGTCTTTGCGCTGACTCCTGTAGAAAGGATCATGCCGCTGTAGTCGTTCAGGATTCCCTTCCATTCTCCTCCTGGTGCGGCGATCTTGCAGCCCGGACCATAGTTCGTGTATCCGGCAGGCTGAAGGTCATATCCGAAGGCTGTAACTGAAAGTACATAAGAGAGGGCTCCCGGATAGCTGGAATATGCACTCTGGTGGTTTCCGGAAGCGAATACCGCTATGTTGCCTTCCAGAGATTCGTGATTGCTGTTTGCCGGATCGAGGAAATACTGAAGGGCAAGATTCTCAAGACGAGAACTCATCACTCCGTTCTTTCCGTTGATGTAGTCATTGTCTGACGTGATCACGTTGCTCTGTCCATAAGAGCACTGTGCAATGCATGCACCATTGTCAGCCGCATATATGTATGCCATGGCACATTGTGCGTCAGTCGCATTCTTTGCGCTTGTACCTGTTCCCTGGAATATCTGGCATGACATGAGTCTGACACCGTCACCGTTTCCGCTTCCGCCTGCGATCGAACTGACGCCCTTTCCGTTGCCATTGGTTGCACCGACAATGCCGGCCACATGGGTTCCGTGGCCTATTCCGGTATAGAAGTCGAGTTCCTTTCCTTTGATTCCTTGTGGTCCGCTACCGGAATTCAGCTTATCTTCCACCAGTGCGTCAGTGGCTTGTGTGCATTGAACGAAATTGAATCCATAGACATCATCAATGAAACCGTTTCCGTCATCGTCTGTTCCGTTGCCCTTGATTTCACCGGCATTGATCCAGACTGCTTCCTTCAGATCTTCATGGTTATAGTTGATGGCATCGTCAAACACTGCGACAATCAGGTCAGAGTCACCTGCCGTAAGTTTCCATGCATCCCGTACATTCACATCCGCTCCGGACATCGCTCCGGATGCTATAGTTCCGTCGTTCACGAGATTCCACTGAAGGACTGCGTAAGGGTCATCGAACATATCTCCGGACCCTGCTTTTGTAACAGGCATCATGGACTCTGCAAGCGGAACGTATTCCTCGCTTCGTACTGCCTCCAGGTACCGGTCGTACTGGATGGAGCATACGCTCTGTACCTTTGCGATCTCCGTTGCCATATCCTGTGGTCTTTTCTCTGTGTCGAAGCTGGCGATATACCACTGGTCGAGACCGTATTTTCTGGCTACGGCTTCATTCTTCGGCTTGAATGGAATGGCCGGAACAAGGGATGTCACGCCCATTTCTGCGAAAACAGCCTTGTCTGCATCTGCATTCAGCCTGACGAGGAGCGTGCCGGGAACGATGTCTCCTTCGCTGCCTCCTACAAGTTTGGTCATAAGCGACTGCTCTTCCTGAACCATAAGGCCATTCTCCTGAACAGCCTTTGTACATGACGTGCCTGCAATTATCAGGGATGCAAGCGCATAAAGCACCTTTCTCATATGGGTTATTCTGTCTTTGTTATCTGGTGTCTGAATCTTCATAAACATACAAAGATATGAAATTATGCGAAAAGTTCCCTTAATACTTTAAGGGAGTTTATGTTAAGGGTCGAGTCTGTATGGAATTCGATATATCGTAGTATTTCTTCTGCAATCTCATTTCTGACAGCTCCTGAAAGGGGAATGAGCATGGATTCGGCGAAAGATCCCTTGAGGAACCGTTCCACTACAGGCTGATGATTTCCGGTAAAAGGCATAAGGTCCTGCGATTCGGGACTGAATCCGAGGGCTATTGCAAATTCAAGAAGGAAACGGATATGGAAGTTGCTGAAATCACTCTGTATGGAGTCAAGAAGAAGTATATTCTTCTCACACCATTCGTACAGTCCCTCTTCATTGGCACCGTCCTTGACCGTCCGGTAGATGACTTCGCTGATGAACATCGTCATCGAGTTCTTGAACATGTTCTCGCGGATGCCGGAAAGGTGATGTTTAAGGGAAATGTTCCGGGCTGTATACAGATTCGACTTTGTGGATTCTGTTATGTCCGCCTCCAGGATGGAAAGCGGCTGGAAAAGGGACATGGCGGATTTCTTGCCTACCCCTCGGACAAGAAATCCCCGTCGTCCGTATTCCTTGCTCAAGGAATGGACGACAAGGGAGTTTTCACCGAATTTTGTGGTGTGAAGTACTATGAGTTCTGTAACTTTAACCATTCTGCCATGGCACGGAGAGCCTTGCCTCTATGTGAAATTTCGTTCTTCTGTTCCTCCGTGATGTCCGCAAGAGTGAGACCCGGGTATTCGTCGGCTATGAAGATAGGGTCATATCCGAATCCTCCGTTTCCGGATTTCTCACGTGCTATGACACCTTCAAGGTTACCTTCGAACAGATGCTTCTCCCCGTTGATGATGAGTGTGATCACGCTCTTGAAGCGGGCCCTTCTTGAAACAGCCTTTACCTTCAGACCGACTCCTGCCGCCATGCTGGCCTCGCCTTCGAGTCTCTGAAGTTCGTAAAGGACCTTGTCCATGTTCTTGTTGAAATCCTTGTCGTCTCCTGCATATCTTGCAGTATATACTCCCGGAGCGCCTCCAAGGGCGTCGACTTCAAGTCCTGTGTCGTCTGCAAAACAGTTGCAGCCGATGCGGTCATACAGATATTGAGCCTTCTGTATCGAGTTGGCCCTCAATGTCTTTCCTGTTTCAGGAATGTCTTCTGTTATTCCGACCTGTGCGAGAGAAACGAGCTCAAAGCCCTCGCCTAGAATTTCAGATGCCTCACGCAGTTTGCCGCTGTTGCCCGTTGCAAATGTCAATTTCATAAAACTGCCTTAATTACTGTTAAAAACCGCTGCAAAGGTATAAATTATTTTCGTATTTTTGTGGCACATATTATGCGGACATCCAGCCTGCAAATCTCAAACCGATATGAAACGATACATTATAACCTTGTTCATGGCGTCTGCCATGTTGTCATTTGCTTCCCAGTCCATTTCAGCCCAGTCCCAGAGCTTCAGACTTGGGAAGTGGGCAGAAATCCATAATGCCCTGCTTAAGGAACTCAACCGTTCCTATGTCGACACTCTCCCTGTCGACAGAATCATGAGGGCAGGTGTGGATGCCATGCTTGAAGAACTGGATCCGTATACCATATATATTCCAGAAGAGGAAAACGAGGACCTGCAGATGCTGATGTCGAAGACATATGGGGGAATCGGAGCCATCATCCATAAGAAGAAGGACGAGAATGTCATTATAAATGAACCATATGCAGGTTCGCCGGCGGAAAAGTACGGGCTTGTATGCGGTGATGAGATCATTGCGATCGACGGCGTGCCGACCAAGGGGCTTGAGTCTAAGGAAAGCAGCGACCGTATGAAAGGAAAGCCCGGTACGACGGTGGTGTTTACTGTCAAGAAGGTAAGGACGGGCGACACTCTGGATATTCCCGTAGTGCGCGAAAGGATTCATTTCCCTGATGTCGAATATGCAGGAATGCTCGATGACACTACAGGTTACATCCTTCAGAGCGGTTTTACCGACAATGTGTCAGGTGAGGTTCGCGCTAAATTCCTTGACTTGAAGAAGCAGGGCATGAAGCGGCTGGTTCTTGACCTGCGCGGCAACGGAGGAGGACTTATGAGCGAGGCTGTGAATATCCTCGGCCTCTTTGTTCCGAAGGGTTCGCTCGTAGTCACATCAAAGGGCAATTCTCCTGAATTATACAGGGAATACAGGACTTCTACGGAACCGGTGGATACTGAGATTCCGATAATCGTGATGATAGATTCCGGCTCTGCATCATCTTCGGAAATCGTTGCAGGTGCATTCCAGGATCTGGACAGGGCAACCATCATGGGTAAGAGAAGTTACGGCAAGGGACTGGTGCAGTCTATCCTCCCGATGCCTTATAACGGTCAGGTAAAGGTTACAACGGCAAAGTACTATACTCCTAGCGGACGTTGTGTCCAGGCCATCGACTATTCAAGCCGTAATGAGGACGGAAGCGTAGGACATATTCCTGATTCGCTGACCCGGGAATTCAAGACAGCTTCCGGACGAATCGTACGCGACGGCGGCGGAATCACTCCTGATGTGGACATCCCTGTTCCGGATTACAGCAGACTCGTCTATTCCCTTGTTCTTGGCGGCATCATCGACCAGTATGCGATCGATTTCGCACGCAGACATGACAGCATACCGGCTGTAGATGATTTCCATTTCAGCGACGAGGATTTCGAAGACTTCATCCGTTTTGCAAAGACCCAGGATTTCGATTACAGAAGCAGTGCAAAGGCTCTCTACGACCAGATGAAGAAGGAACTTGTAAGGGACGGTCTTGCCGATGCGATGAAACCGGAACTGGAAGCCATGGAGAAAGCTCTCGAGATGGATAAGGAAAGGTTCATCAGGCTGAAGAAGGACGAGATAATACCGTTTATAGAGGAAGAACTTGCTACCCGTTACTGGTTCCAGGAAGCAGGTGTCAAGGTCCGTCTCCGCTATGACGATCAGCTGAAGACAGCATTGAACTCTCCGATGATATGATAGCTCTTTTCGATTTTGACGGCGTGATCGCCGACACGGAAACTCAATATACGGTCTTCTGGGACAGGATGGGACTCGAATATCTTGGCCTGGAGGACTTCGGACGCAGGATAAAGGGACAGACTCTCGGCCAGATCTTCGACGGTCATTTTTCCTCTGTCAGGGACAGGCAGGATGAGATCGTTGCACGCCTGAACAGGTATGAGGCGGAAATGTCTTATGAATATCTGCCGGGTGTGGAAGATTTTCTGAAGGAGCTCAAGGCTGAAGGGGTCAGGACTGCAATCGTCACCAGTTCCAACAATATCAAGATGGAGCAGGTCTACAGGTCTCATCCGGAGCTCACTTCGATGGTTGATGCTGTCCTTACAAGCGAACATTTCTCAAAGTCAAAGCCCGATCCCGACTGTTTTCTGAAAGGCATGGAGCTTCTCGGAGCCACTCCCGAAGAAACCGTCGTATTCGAGGATTCGTTCCATGGTCTGGATGCAGGCCGTGCTTCCGGAGCATTCGTTGTCGGCCTTGCCACGACAAACACGCGCGAAGCCATCGCTCCGCGCTGTAACATGGTCATAGAAGACTTCACCGGCCTGAACCTGAAGAATCTGATGGGGTTTAAAAATAAATTTTAGTGCTTAAAGATTTATTTTATCTGATAATAAAAAGAAAAATCTGAAGAATCTTTTTTATTATCTATCAGTAATTTAAATAAGTTGACATAGTTTTGCTGTACCTCCGGTCCAAAGACTTGGAGGTTTAAATTTTTATACTCATATTTGTAAACAGTAAAGCAATGCCTACATTATTTACGATTTTTGGTCTGAGGTTTTATTTTTATTCCGAAGAACATTTTCCAATTCATGTTCACGTCAGAAATTCTGATGGAAGAGCTAAAATTCAGGTTGATCCTGAAGTCGTATTGATAGAAAACAAGGGTATCAAGCCTAATGATTTGAAGAAGGCTTTAATCCTGACTAATTTATATAAAGAACAGATAATGGAATTCTGGTATGAGTATTTCATGGAAACGAGATGAGAAGATCCTGAAAGTGTGGTTCGAGAATGAGCGCATATACATCCATACAGACAAAGGCAATACCTTGTCTTTGGATCTGGAGGTATTTCCTACTTTGAAGGATGCGACTCCGGACCAGCGCAATGCCGTAGTAATCGAGCCATGGGGTGATGCGATGAGATGGGAGGAGATCGACGAGGATATCCATATATCGACATTCTATGAAGATCTGATGCCGAATCATGATAACGAGGTCGCTGCCTTGTTCAATCAGTTTCCGCAGTTGAATGTTTCCGAGGTGGCAAGACTGATAGGAATACATAAGAGCCTTCTGGCACAGTATATTTATGGCGTGAAGACTCCGAGCCAGGATCGTATGAAAAAAATCAAGTCCGTG
>JAZNAW010000137.1:0-19814 GCA_045586745.1 Candidatus Cryptobacteroides sp. | reverse complement strand
AATTCTGATGAAGCCGCTTTCCAGGATATTCTGCCATTGGGTGATCGGAGTCTTGTTGCGGAAACTGCGACCCTCAGCTGTATGAATCCATACCTCTGTGTCGCGGGATTCGATATAGGCTATTTCAGCTACCTTGAGAGTTACTTTGCGGTAGTCAGAAGTAAAGGTTATATCTCTGTCTTCATCTTTGTATTTACTTGAGATGAAATCTGACAAAAGATAGTCGCAATATGCAAGTACTGCCATGATAATACCAAGAAATACCGGATTCAACAGCATGGGGGAGAGGTCGTCCGATGCCTGCCACATCGCATTATTCACCCTGAAAAGATGATACCATATTACAAGAAGGATATCTGTAAACATTATAGCGGCTATGACGCATATAGTATTTATTACTCTTATATGCTTCTTGTCTGATCGGATCTTAGGGATGAGCCATCTGCAGGCCAGACATCCTGGCACAAGAAGAACACCAAGAAACAACGCATCACCAAATGAATAATCCAGTCCCATGAGCATCAGCGATACAACAAGAACAGCAAGAATCCAATAGGATGTCATTATGCAGAAATGCTTCATCTTTCTCTTTGATTACAACACAAATTTATGAATTATAATCAAGAATTCTGCACTAGAATAGGGTACAAATGAGATTTGAGGGGATATTGCAGGAGGTCAGGGGGATATTGCACTTGCCTTTTTGCGACTTCATGATACCTTTGCCGATGTCATTTAGTCAAACACTAAAACATAAAAATCATGTATACGCTAACTATCATTTCTGAGACAGCAGACGCAGTTGCTTGTGATCTGTCCGGTGCTGTTGAGATGGCACCACCTCCTCATGTTTCTCTTACAGACTATTTCGTCAACGGTGGCCCTATCTTGATGAGCATCATTACCATCTTGCTTATTGCAGTTTTCTTCGCGGCATGGAAAGCACCGGCATGGGTTAAGGACCTCGGCATTTTGGCTCTTGCTTCGTCATTTTTCATGACCGTCATGAGCTTGTACCAATTCTTCAACACAATAATGTTGTATGGAGAATTCTCCTTCCGGGTTTATTGCAACGGACTGACAATAGTATTGCTGCCATTGCTTTATGGACTTCTGGTCTATATTGTATCAATAATCATCCGTATTGCTCAGAAACCGAGAATATAGATGAACAGAATAATTGCAGTCATAGCAGCATGCATGACCATGATATCCTGCTCCCGAGGTGCCAGAATAGTAGCTTGGGAGGATTTTCAGTATGTCTTTGATAAGGACGGAAGGTGCGATGTAACCATAGATTCTTTAAAACATCATTACATGCTATATGCAACCGAGGCTAATCTCAGGAGCGTTCTTGCCCATACCCCGGATGGGAAGATAGACAAGATCATCAGCGAGAATCCCTCATGGCAGTTTCTTATTTATTGTGCTGCAGAGCCCTCCGACTCATTAAAACTGATGCAGTTGCTATGCAAGCACAATTGCAGTTTTCCTGTGATATTGGATCCTAATGGGGAATTCCTTACTATAAATAAGATAGAACCTACATATACAATGATCGGTTATATTTGCGATAAGAATGGTAAAGTTCGTGGATCTTCTGTAATCGGTACTAGCCAAAGTTTCTTTGACCGAGAGTTCGCCTATGCAAAATACGAGATTTATAAGAGTAAGATCACTCCCTTCGCTTCGCTCGGTCGGTAATCGACGAAGTCGCTGAAGCGGATGCGGACATCACCCTGAATTTCTGTCCTGAGTGACCGGGCCATGTCACTCAAGACAGAGTTGTTTTATTTAATCGATTGATTATCTGCGAGATAGGTAAAATATCGCTGTCTTGACTGACCAGGCAATGTCACTCAAGACAGGATTAGCCATCGCTGTGCGATGACTTTTCCTGTATGTCGTCACGGCAAATCAACCGAAGGGCAGCAAACGTCCGTGCTCTCATCGCTCCCACTCCCTTTTGTTATGCATTCCTTACAAAAGCAAGCTTTTGACGGCTCACATAACAAAAAAAACATCCCGCAAATTTGCGGGATCTCTACTGCAGATTGCTCTGCTCTTGTGACTCCGACAGGATTCAAACCTGTAACCTTCTGATCCGTAGTCAGATGCTCTATTCAGTTGAGCTACGGAGCCGTTATATTTCCTTATTCGCTTACCTTAACGCCCTTCTTTTCCTTGATGCGAGCCTTCTTACCAGTGAGTTCGCGGAGATAGAAGATACGTGCGCGGCGAACCTTACCTACCTTGTTGAGTTCGATTGAATCAATGAATGGTGATTCGAATGGGAAGATTCTCTCAACACCTACACCGCTTGCCATCTTGCGGACTGTGAATGTTCTGGTGTTTGCTGATGCTCCACGAAGCTGAATAACTGTTCCTCTGAACTTCTGAAGTCTCTCCTTGTCACCCTCCTTGATTCTGTATGTTACGGTGATTGTGTCACCGGCTTTGAATTTTGGGTAGCTGGCTCTCTTCTCGTTTGCGAATGCCTGCTCTACTACTTTAATAAGATCCATTTCTGTATTAAATTAAATTTTGGGGCAACATCACGTTTCTTTTCACCCAGCGCGAGAGGTTGCTTTGATTTTGGGATTGCAAAGGTAAGAATAAAATTCATACCTGCAAACTTTTTTGCAAAAAAACCTGAAAAAAGTTCTTTAGTCAAAGAGATCCTTTATTCTGTCGAAGAAACTCTTGTCTTCTTTGGTCGGATTCGGCTTGAAGGACTCGTTGTTCCTGAGCGATTCTATCACGGCCTTTTCCTCCTTGTTCAGTTTTCTCGGAATCCATACTCCGATCTTTACATACATGTCACCTGTTCCGCCATATCCGTTTACGGTAGGAAGTCCCTTGCCTCTAAGTCTGACGACAGTGCCTGACTGTGTGCCGGCATCGATCTTGATCTTATATGGACCGTCAAGACATGGGATCTCTGTCTCTGCACCAAGGATTGCGTCTGGAAGCGATATGATCTTTGTGTAATAGAGGTTGTTTCCGTCCCTCTTGAGGTTTGGATGCTCCTGTTCCTCGATGACTACGAGAAGGTCTCCGTTTATACCGTTGTTCTTCGCTGCATTTCCTTCTCCCTGTATGGTAAGCTGCATTCCGGCCTCTACTCCTGCAGGAATCTTTACCTTTATAGTCTCACGCTTGCGTACAAGACCTGTTCCTCCGCACGAACGGCATGGGTTGCTGATGATCTTGCCTTCGCCGCCGCACTGCTGGCATGTCGAATATGTGACCTGCTGGAAGAATCCCTGTCTGACGACTCTCTCCACCTGGCCTGTTCCGTGACATGCCGGACATGTCTTTATGTCAGAGCTGTTCTTTGCTCCCTTGCCGCCGCACTCGCTGCAAGGAACGCTCTTTTCGATGCTGATCTCCTTCTCAACTCCCTTGGCGATTTCCTCGAGCGTCAGCTTTACTCGGACTCTGATGTCACGTCCTCTGTAGACCCTCTGCTGCTGTTGGCCGCTTCTTGCACCTCCTCCAAAGCCTCCGCCGAATCCGCCACCGAATCCGAATCCGCCCAGGATGTCATTCAGGAAGTCGTTGAGGTTGCCGAAACCGCCGCTGAAGTCCGGTGCGGCACCTTCCACCCCTGCATGGCCGAACTGGTCGTAGCGAGCCTTCTTGTCTGGGTCACTCAGGATAGAATACGCCTCAGCCGCCTCCTTGAACTTCTCCTCGGCTTCCTTGTCGCCAGGATTCTTGTCAGGGTGGTACTTGATGGCCATCTTTCTGTAGGCCTTCTTTATCTCGTCTGCCGATGCGCTTTTGGTGACGCCCAGCACCTCGTAGTAATCTCTTTTGTTTGCCATATTCTAGTATATCCTATATGCCGACAACCACTTTCGCAAAGCGGATAACCTTTCCGTTAAGTGTATAGCCTGTCTGTACAACATCGAAGACCTTGCCCTTCTTATCTTCTTCCTGTACAGGGAACTGGGCCACAGCCTCATGCAGGTCTGTGTCAAAAGTCTGGTCCTTAGCCTCGATCACTGCCAGTCCCTTGCTCTGGAGGTATGCCATCAGCTTATGATAGATGAGTTCGGTGCCTTCCTTTGCAGCATCGCTGTCATCAGAGTCCTTGAGTACCGCGAGGGCTCTTTCGCAGTCGTCAAGGACAGGCAGCATTCCCTTGATGGTCTCTGTAGATGCCATGCTGACAAGTTCGAGCTTCTCCTGTGAGGTTCTCCTGCGGTAATTGTCGAATTCCGCCATAAGCCTGATATAATCGTCCTTATCCTTTGCAGCTTTCGCTTCCAGCTCAGAAACCTTCTTTTCAAGTTCCTCTATCCTGACCTTATCCTTGTTGGCCTTCTTTCCGAAAGTCTTCTTCACCTTTTCCTCCGTCATGACTTCTTCAAGAACCTCTTCCTGATTCTCCACAGGTTCCTGAACCGCCTGTTCCTGTTCCATATTTACTTTTTCTGACATATGTCTATCCCTTTAATAATCTTACAAGCGGCACTGTCAGGATTGACAATGCCGCCGCAAAGATAACAAATAATCTGCCATCAGAAAAATACTGACATTATGGCAGTATTAAGCTTCAATCTTCTTGTATTTAGGTACAAGTGCCTTCATGATAAGCCATGCAACGAGATATGCAACGGCGCAGATGCAGAAGACAATCATGTATCCGGCCTCCTTTCCTTCGAATCCAAGGAATGTGAATGCCGATCCCATGCTGCTTGAATAGTCGAAGAGTCGGCCTGCGCTCATGTTGATGATGAATGAGCTGACTCCACCGGCCATACCGCCGATACCTGTGATGGTAGCGATGGCAGACTTAGGGAACATGTCACCTACGGTTGAGAAGATGTTTGCTGACCATGCCTGGTGTCCTGCTCCTGCAAGACCGATCATGATTGCCGGCCACCATGCCGAATACTGTCCGAGCGGCTGGGCGAAGAGTGCGAAGAGAGGGAAGAAAGCGAAGATGAGCATAGCGCGCATTCTACCGTTGTAAGGGTGCATGCCCTTCTTCTCAACGAAAAGCTTAGGAAGATATCCTCCGAAGATCGAGATGAATGTCACTATCGCATAGAGGGTGACGATCAGGGCCATACCCATTCCTGAAGATGCCTTGTAACCGAACTGATCCTGGAAATATGCAGGTGCCCAGAAGAGGTAGAACCACCATACGCCGTCAGTGAAGAACTTACCGGTGATGAACAGCCATGTCTGACGGTATGTGAAGCACTTGAGGAAAGGAATGCTGCACTTGTCGTCAACATCCTCGACCTTGACCTCATCCTTGTCATCCTGACGGATGTAGTCAAGCTCCGCCTGGTTCACATGCTTTGAGTTCTGCGGCTTGTCATACATGAATACCCAGAATCCCATCCAGATGAATCCGAGGGCACCGATGATCACGAATGCCATCTCCCATCCGAATGCCGCAGCAAGAGGCGGGATCGTTACAGGAGCGACGAGAGCGCCTACAGATGCGCCTGCGTTGAAGATTGAAGTCGCGAATGCACGGTCCTTCTTAGGGAAATACTCTGCTGTTGTCTTGATTGCAGCAGGGAAGTTACCAGCCTCTCCGAGAGCGAGGATAGAGCGCGCTGCAAGGAAGAGCCATACGCTGACTGTTGCGATTCCGAGAGCAGCATTGGATCCAGCTTCTACAGCCTTCATCGCTTCGATTGACTCAAGGCCTTCGATGTGCATTGTAGCCCAGCCGCAGAGTGCATGGCTGCATGCTGCTACTGACCATACTCCGATAGCCCAGAGATAACCTTTCTTTGTACCCATCCAGTCTACGAACTTACCTGCAAAGAGCATGCAGACTGCGTAGAAGATGGAAAATACGGATGTGATGATTCCGTACTGGCTGTCTGACCAGTGGAACTCCGGTGCGATGAATTCCTTCCATGTGAGTGAAAGCACCTGACGGTCCATGTAGTTTACGGTTGTCGCTACGAAAAGCAGCACGACCATCCACCAGCGCCAGTTGGTCATCAGTTCTGTGTTAGTGTTCTTTTTCATCAGTATGTTTTTGTTTTGGTTTTCTGTCGAAAAGTTTCAAATATCTGCAAAATTAACAATAATTTCCGATATACCGTGCGCGTTCACGGGAAAATATCTATCTTTGTTATGCAATTGACAGATGAATTAAGCTATGACAAAGGATCCAAACGTTGTTACCATCAATGATGTGGCGAAGGCTGCAGGGGTGTCTAAGGGTACAGTGGACCGTGTGATCCACAACAGGGGAGAGGTGTCGCCCAAAAGCCGGGAAAAGGTGCTTGAAGTCATTGAAAAACTGGGATATAAGCCGAATGTGTATGCGTCCATGCTTGCATCCCAGAAGAAACGTACAATCTGTTGTGTCATTCCGGAGTATTTTGAGGGGGATTTCTGGTCGCTTACTGCAAAAGGCATTCTCGAAGCAGAGGAAACAGCTGCCAGATATGGTATAAGTGTGGAGGTCGTAACTTACGACCAGTATGAGATCGAGTCTTTCCAGCAGGTCTGCCAGGACGTCCTTGACATGAACCCTTCCGGCGTGGTCATAGCACCTATCTTCCGTGCGGAGACTCTGTTCTTCGCCGGGGAACTTGCAAGACGTGATATCCCGTATGTCTATATTGATTCCAGAATCGAGGAGGACGATCACTACCTTGCATATTTCGGTATGCCTATGTTCCGGAGCGGCTATCTGTGTGCAGATATCCTTATGAACGGTCAGCCGGCTGAAAAGGTATATGTGGTGCGTATCGAACGTGACAAGAAGAAGCAGTCTGATCCTACGGGAGCCAGAAGAGCCGGTTTCATGAAATACATGGCAGAAAGATATCCCGAGACGCAGATCGTCAATGTGTTCATAGATCCTAAGGACGAGGGCAGACGCCATGCCCGTCTTGACGAGGCTTTCTCCGGTGACGGCAGCCGCAAACTGATAGTTATGTTCAATTCAAGGGTGCATCTGGTTGCTGCATATCTGAGGATCAGAGGGATCAAGGATTGCCGTGTCGTCGGATTTGACTTCCTGGAAAAGAATGTGGCAGCCCTGAAGGATGGTATTGTCCAGACCATCATAGCACAGCATTCCGACCGTCAGGCAGCATCCGCCGTATTGGCTCTTGTCGACAGGTTCATACTTGGCAACGATGTGACCAAACGTGACAGGTTTACCCAGATGGATATACTCAATAGTATAAACTGTGATTATTACATGTAGGCTTGTCTACTGGAGCTCATAAAGTTCGAGCAGACGGAGTTCCTTTTCTTCTGTGAGGCTTAGAATCTGACCGATGCGTTCGGATGCGGCCTGAAGCCTGTCATATGGGAGAGTGCCGCTGCCTAAGGCGGACTCCAGCTCCTTCTTTTCTTCAGCCAGTACATCGAGGTCCTTTTCCAGCTGCTCCAGTTCCTTCTGTTCCTTATATGTAAGTTTCCTTTTCCTGACAGGCTGCCCTTCTGTCTCCTTTCCGGATTTTTCCTTCGCAGCCTTCTCTTCTGCACGGGCCTGAGAGCGTTGCTCTGCCTCGTACTCCTTGATGAACTCCCTGTATTCGCTGTAACTGCCCACAAAGTCCTTGACCTGTCCGTCTCCGCAGAAAATGAACAGGTGGTCCACGAGCTTGTCAAGGAAATGACGGTCGTGAGAAACGATGATCAGCGATCCGCTGAATTCCTTGAGATACTCTTCCAGAATGTTGAGGGTAACGATGTCCAGATCGTTTGTCGGCTCGTCAAGAATCAGGAGGTTCGGCTGCTGCATCAGGATTGTGAGGAGATACAGACGACGTTTCTCGCCTCCGCTAAGCCTTTCGATCTTGTTGTTGAGCATGTCATGCGGAAAGAGAAACCTGTTCAGAAGCCATGTGTCGTTCACGATGTCCAGCACGGTGTCATCCGGGTTGAATGACATTCCGCTCTGGTGGTAATATCCGATCTTCAGAGACTCTCCGCGTTCGATGCTTCCGGTCATGATTCCTGGTGCAGACTGACCTGGATCCGATAAGCGAAGCATATCCCCATGTCCCTGCGAAGCGTTCGGGGCCAGGTCAGTCTGCACCACCATATCCGGCGTGTAGTCTCCTGTAAGAAGATTCAGGAAAGTCGATTTTCCGGCTCCGTTGCGGCCTACTATGCCTACCTTTTCGTATCTCTGGAAATTATAGGTGAACGAATCCAGATAACATTTGTCTCCGTAGAAGAAGCTCAGGTCCTTGCAGTTGATTATCTTGGTGCCAAGGCGTGTGGAACCTTTCATCGCTTCCATGCTGACCTGCTTCTGCGTATATACCTGTGATGCCCTGTCCTTCAGGTCATAGAAGGCATTGATGCGGTAGCGCGCCTTTCCCGTGCGCGCGCATGGGGTGCTGCGGATCCATTCGAGCTCCCTTCTAAGGATGTTCCTGACCTTGTCGGTTTCCGCATTGTAGTTGCTGATTCTTTCCTCGCGCTTCTCGAGATAGTTCTGATAATTGCCTTTGTATGTGTAGACGGCTCCACGGTCCATCTCCATGACGGTGTTGCAGACTCTGTCCAGGAAATAACGGTCGTGTGTCACCATCAGAAGGGTACATCTGGAGCGTCCGAGATATCCCTCCAGGAATTCGATGGCGTCAATGTCAAGGTGGTTGGTAGGCTCGTCCATGATGAAGAACTCCGCTTCGCTGGCAAGCATCTGTGTCAGAGCGACACGCTTCACCTCTCCTCCGGAAAGTTCCTTCATCTTCTGCTGTACGTCCGGAAGGTTGAAGTTTGTCAGGAACTTCACTACCCTGCGTTCATATTCCCAGAGGTTTTCCTGATCCAGTCCGGATGTGAATTCCGTACTGGAAGACATGATCTGGTCGAATATCGACTTCTCCGGATCGAATTCATACTCCTGCTCCAGAAAGGCTATCTTGATGTCCTTCAGGAACATGATCTTTCCGCCTGAATCGGACTTGTCCTTTCCGGCCAGAATCCTCATCAGCGAAGTCTTGCCTGTACCGTTAGGTGCAATGAGGGCGATCTTGTCTCCCTCATTTATATTGAATCCTATATTCTCGAAAAGTACCTTCGGTCCATAACTCTTCGATATGTTCTCGATCTGTAGATAGCTCGCCATAGGTTACCTGAAGAATTTGTCCACTTCCTTGACTGCTTCCGGAAGAGCGAAGACTGCAACACGGTCGTATGCCTGGATATGGGTATCTCCGACGGCTATGAATGATTCGTTTCCACGGATGATTCCTCCTATGATCGCATTTGCCGGGAATCCCATGTCCTTGAGCGGCCTTCTGGTGATCTCAGTATCAGGAGCCACGATGTATTCCAACACCTCGGCGTTGGTTCCGCTCATGTACTTTATGAACCTTACCTTGTTGCTGAGGGTGAACCTGAATATACGCCCTGCAGTGATCAGCTTCTTGTTTATGACAGCGTCCACTCCCATGCTTTCGGCCAGTTTGATATACTCTATGTTCTCGACCTCTGCGATAGTCCTGCTGACTCCCAGCCTTTTTGCCGCAACGCAGGCCAGGATGTTTGTTTCGGAGTTGTTTGTCACAGCAACAAAAGCGTCGAAATCGCGAATGTTCTCCTCCAGGAGCATGTCGGAGTTCCTTCCGTCTCCGTTCACTACAATTACATTGCTTGGCAGGGTTTCAGAAAGATGCAGGCACTTTTCCTTGTTGACCTCTATCAGCTTGATGGTGTCGATCTGCTTTGACAGCTGTTTGGCCATGATTTCCGCTATCGGACTTCCTCCAAGTATCATGACCTTGTCGACCTCTATGTTCCTCTTGCCCAGATACTTCATCAGCATATCCACCCCTTCTCGCTTTGATACGATGAATACAAGGTCGTTGTATTTGAATTTTGTGTCGAATTTCGGGATTATGGTCTGGTCTCCACGGCTTATGGCCACGACTCTGAACTTCAGTCCGTCTTCAGCAGCCACCTTGCTGAACTCGACCATGTTCATGCCGATCATAGGAGATTCGTCTTCCAGCTTGAATACGGCAACCTGTAGTTTTCCTCGGGCGAAAGCGAGCGAATCGGTGGAGGCACTTCTCTTGAGAAGTTCCACGATTTCTCCTGCCGCGATCTTCTCCGGATAGAACAGGAGGTCTATACCCATTTCAGTGAACAGATACTTGTTCTCGTAAGAAAGGTACTCTTCGTTGTTGATACGGGCTGTCGCCTTCTTGCATCCCATCTTCTTCGCAAGCATGGCGCTCACGATATTCACGTCCTGGGACTCTGACGGACTTACTGCGATGAAAAGATCGGCAGTCTCCACCTCCGCTTCATGCAGGACATGGATAGCGGAAGGATTGCCGACCACTGTAAGCACATCCGTATGTGACCTGAGTGCTTCAAGTCTGTCTCCGTCCTGATCGATGACGGTAATCTCGTTGGCTTCGTTGCTCAACATCTTGGCAAGGTGCGATCCTACCTCGCCTGCTCCTGCAATTATGATCTTCATAATCTCTAGAATTTATAGAAATCCTCCTTCTTGATGCCTTCAAAGACCTTCTGTCCCTTCTGCATGGAGGTGAGGACAATCCATTTCCTGTATATGCCCGTTATTTCGGAAGACGTTCCGTATATTTCCAGATACTGGCGTATCTGTGCCTTTGACGGCGTCTGCCTCATGCGCCTGTATTCCTTGTGTGCCTTCACGACAGCTTTGAAGCATTCTCCCTTGAATGTCACCAGATAGACAAGGGAAGAAATCCAGTCCAGAAGTCTTCTGAATCTTATCCTGCGTCTTGCCATCCTGTAGCCTTCAGACGCAGCCTTTTCTGCGCTGATCCCCTTGTGGTACAGGCCCAGGGCGAATGTCTTCGAAAGGTTGTTCTCCAGCATGAGGAGATTGTTCCTGTAGTTGAGGAACAGCTTGAACGGCGATGTCGCCGGCAAGGTTCCTCCTCCCACATGCCATACTGTCGATGACGGCACCACCGTGACCTTCCAGCCCTCCAGCTGCATCCTCCAGCACAGATCGATCTCCTCCATATGGGCGAAGAATCTTCTGTCGAGTCCGCCAAGCATCTTATATACCGAGCTTCTGACCATAAGACACGCTCCTGTCACCCAGAATACATCGGCAGGGGAGTCGTACTGTCCTCTGTCCTTCTCTACTTTTCCCATCACCCTGCCTCTGCAGAACGGATAGCCATAGCGGTCAATATATCCGCCGGCCGCTCCTGCATACTCGAACTTTTCCCTTTCCTGCCAGCTGTGGAGCTTCGGGGCACATGCTCCGCATTCCGGATGAGTGTCCATCCATTCCACCAAAGGTATCAGCCAGTCTTCTGAAACCTCGATGTCGGAGTTTATGAGCAGGAAGTATTCCGGCGCATCCGGACCGTCTCCGAGTTCTGAAAAGGCTCTGTTGTATCCTCCCGTAAATCCGAGATTCTTCTCGAACTTCAGAGTCCTTACCTGCGGAAACTCCTCTGTCATTACCTTCAGACTGCCGTCAGTCGATGCGTTGTCGGCAACGATCACCTTCGCGCTCTCGACCTTCTCACATGAACACAACAATCCCGGAAGAAACTCCCTCAGGAATCCTTCCGTGTTCCAGTTCAGTATGACAACGGCAACTTTCATTATATTTCAATTACTGTTTTATATTCCTTATCTGTCTGCTGACCAGCTATGAAATCGTCAAGCAATCTGTCAAAATCATCGTCGCTACTCGAATCATTTCCCTCTGTTTCCAACGAGTTGTCAGACTCCTCTTCAGAGGTGCTGAACAAGAGTCTTACATATTCCTCTGTAACTTCAGGAAGGTCGTGGGCAATGCCGGATTTTTCCAAGCGGTCTCTGTATATGTCGAGTACTGTGACGATTTTGCTGTATTCGTTATTTTCGTATGCAGTCATCAACTTGTAATTGTCTATGAGGACAGATTCCGTTTCTAACATTGTCTCAACGAAGTTTATCAAATATATCTGGATATCAGTGTTTGTCTCGCGCTCAGCTATATCAAGGATACTTTCGTCAGAGTCAGTGATCGATAAGTTTTCAAAAGACTTATGACCTGACCTGATCAGACTGAGAAGACTCTCGATGCTCCAGAATCTTATTGCAAGTGCCAGACCGCTCTCTACGGTAGGATAAAACATCTTTGGCTCAAGCTGTATTCTTTCTATCGGCTCGATTTCAAATTCTCTACATAAAGCTTCATAATTATTGACTATGTTGTACGAACTGTCGAAGAACTGATGCCAATATCCATTAGCGAAAACGTTGACAGACTTGGAACATGCATCTTCCAATGATTTGTCTGCAATCGGGTCCTTATATATCTTGAGAAGGATATCTCTCTGTTTCTTCAGCATGAATTCTTTACCGGAGACACGTGTCAGGCAATATAGCTTCTCTGTTTCGTCATTCAGCTCGATACTTCCTCTTTCCAATTCTTTCGGATCAAAATCAGGATATAGGTATTGCATCAGGTCCTTGGCATAACCGAAATTGTTGTCGTCCAACTCCTTTCTGATTTCATCCAGCAATTCGTCGTAAACGGACTGTTCAAGCTTTCTTCCCTCGATATGGTGATTGGGAATAAGAATCTTATATAATCCATGTCTTGCCTCATGGTCCTTCTCAGCTCGGATACACCTCATCAGATAATCCGTATACTGCTCCTTATAGTCAGTGCAGTTCCTGATATAACTCAGCAATTCATGGGAGTTATCTTCCGACATATTGTTTACAAGTGCAAAGTCACACCATTTTTCATGCTGCTCCTTGTCAGGTTCAATACCTCCTCTCCTGTAAATCTCCAACAGTTTGTCGACGGATTCCTTGTGCATTCTGTTTGCACTTTTCTCGAGCCATTGTATTCCCTTATACGGATTATAATTGTTCTCATCCTCCTTGTTGAAGAAACGCATTCCATATTTGTGGAGGTAACTGGTGAATCCCAGATGAGCACCGATGCGCTCATATTCCATGATCCTGTTCTCTCTTTTTAATGGATCTGATTCAATTTCCCCAGATTCTTCCGGATCGGATAATATCCTTATCAGGAAGTTGATACAATTCTCATCTGAGTTTTTGGCACAGATTTCAAGTGCAGATACAAGGTCATTGAGTTTATACTCTTCAGCATTGGGCCTATACCCGTAATCCAGATAGAGTCTCGCGAGGTTTTCCGCTCCACTACCATACCTTTCGTAATATTTAAGATAATACTTCCAGGCTTCTTCATATTGGCCGTCCGTATGTTCGTAGAACCATCCTAAAGCCTGAAGTGAACCTCCATCGTCGTTCTTGATACCTCTGCGCGCCCATTGGAAAGCCCTGTCATGTTCAGATGCATTCCAATACATGTTTGCAAGAGACGAATATGCTGCCTTGATATCTTTTGATGCAGCAATCTTATACCATTTCTGAGCTTCTTCACAGTTTTCAATATCGGACATCATATCCTGAGACAATGTCCAATAGTAGGTGTCGCCCATCCATGCGTAACCTTCGTTATATCCGCAGTCGATAGCTCTCTGTGCAAGTTCTCGAGCTTTATCCAGATTCTGATATTCGCCTTCGCAATAGTACAGCCAACAGAGGTTCTTCAATGAACGCCTGTTGTTTTCTGCAACTCCCTTTTCATAGTTGGCGATTGCCGCCTCTATATCTTTTTCGAATTTGTTGTTTCCTGACTCATACATCTGGCCGATATAGCTGTATGATGTGGCAAGACCCATTGATGCAGCTTTGTTGTAGTAATGCATGGCCAGAATATGGCTTTGTTTCACACCCATGCCCCAACCATAGTGGATACCCAATCTCAGGAACGCTTCAGCTATACTGCTGTCTCTAGTTGCCTTTTTCAGGTATTCGAAGGAGATGAGGAATGTATCGCTGTCCTTATAGTACTTGGTATGCATCAGGAAGTTGGCATAGCAATGTCCTTGTCTCGCCTGTCCCTCGATAATGTCCCAAAGGTCATTCGGGATGATATGAATTTCATTACCCAAGTCGTAGAAGATTTCACAAAGCCTCTTTTGGGCTTTAGGATTGCCGTTCTCCGAAGAAATGAGGAATGCTCTTACAGCATCGATAGTTTCTTTCGCCTGATATAGAACTTCACCTTCTTCGAAATCGAAGTCATTCTCATAGTCGTGATTGACCTCGATCTTGAAACTTCTGGAATCTTCGGTGTCCTTCTGGGTTTCTATGAACTGATTCATCACCAGCTTGACATTGTTGGTCAGAAGATTGAATTTCTTTTCAGGATTAGGAAAGGCATCAATCCAATGCTTTGTCGTAAGCCTGTTGAAGAGGCCGTTGTCTACACTTACCTCGCTGATTACATATGGAATGATGAACTTATTGTTCTTCTGTGCACATGAAACCTCAAACTTTACCCATTCTGACAGAAGGGACTCGTCGCAAAGAAGTACGATGAGGATCTTACATGCCTTTATTGCTTCAACAATCTGGTCGTCATAATCCCTTCCTACCGCTTGGTTGTCCAGATTGCGCGGAGCATACCAGCATTGGATGTTCTCGGACTCAAGTATGTGGGTAATAGCCTTTGTAACAGCAATATCCTTGCTTTTATAACTGATGAAGACATCGTGTTTCATGGTAAATACATCTTTAACTTACAAATATAGTAAAAAGATTTCTCGACGAGCCCGTTATCGACAAAAGTCGCTGAAGTAGACAGGTTATCGGCTGCCGAAGTATACGAAGATCATTCCGATGAGAATCAGGAGCAGGTCTAATACCTTGGCCTTGAGATTGCGCTCCTTGAAGATGATGACTCCGCATGCGAATGAAATCAGCACAGAGCCTCGACGTATCAGAGATACTACGGAAATCATTGCCTCCGGTCTGCTCAATGCATTGAAATATGCGAAATCGGCCGCTGCCACGAAAATGGCGATCAGCGGAATCGCCCAGCTCCAATGGAAAGGAGTGGTCTTCTTCCGGGTCGGGTACCATGCGATCATACATACGATACCCATCATGAAAAGCTGATAAAGGTTGAACCAGCTCTGTACGAAGATCGGGCTGAGCTCCTGCATTATGAAACGGTCATAAAGACCGCTTACGGCTCCCATTATGGTACCGATGGCGACGAAGATCATCCATTTGTTGCGTGTGAAGTCGATGTTCTCCTTCTTGCTCGAACGGCTCATCATGTAGATGGAAAGAATGGAGAGGAATACTCCGACCCACTGGCACCAGTTGAGTCTTTCTCCGAAGAAAAGCATCGCACCGACCAGTACGAGGACAGGTCTTGTCGCATTGATCGGACCTACTATGGTTATGGGAATATGCTTGATGCCGAAGTATCCTGCGATCCAGGATGTCAGTACGATCACAGATTTGAGAATTACCAGAAGATGGGCCTTCAGAAGAGGATGACCCTCAAGAATACCTCCTGCCCAGTCCGGATCTGCAGGCAGGTCGAGGTTGCCTGCAAAAGGCGCGGTGTCGACTATCGTGCCGCTGAACCAGTCGCTTCCCACCAGAGTGTCCAGAAGGAAAGGGGAGAAGATCATGGTAGAGAATAATGTGTTCAAAAGCAGCACCGGAAGAACTGCATTGTCTTTCAGTGCTGCTTTCTTTGAAGCGTCATAGAAGCCTAGAAGGGTCGCCGATACGAATGCCAGCAGTAACCACATGTCTTCCCGGACTTCAGTTTATTAATGACAACCGCATCCGCAGTCGTGTCCTTCCTCATGACCGCATCCGCCGCAGTCTCCGCATCCGCCGTCATTACCATGGCATCCTCCGCATCCGCAAGAGTGTACGAACTCACCGTGGAGACCTTCTGCAAGCTCCTTTTCAGTAGCCTCGCGGACAGTAAGGATCTCACCTGTGAAGTGGAGGGTCTTGCCTGCCATCTGATGGTTGAGGTCCATCTTTACGGAATCCTCAGTCACTTCAATCACGACACCGGGAATTACTGCGCCCATGCTGTTGAGCATAGGAATGGTGTTGCCCGGTACGAGAAGGTCTTCGCGCACTTCTCCGTTCACTTCGAATGCTGACTTCGGAAGGTCAATGATCATGTCCGGATTGACTTCTCCGTATCCTTCAGCAGGAGAAAGAGTCACGTCAAACTTGCAGCCCGGCTCCATGCCCTCGATGTGTGCCTCGAGTTTTGGAAGGAGGCCGCCAGTGCCGTGGATGTAGTCAAGCGGTCTTTCTTTTGTTGTCCTGTCGACGATCTGTCCGTCGACTTCAAGGTCGTAGCAGAATTCCACCACGCTGTTCTGTGTAATCTTCATATCAGTATTTTTAATTTCATTCATTATGCAGAGAACGATACGTTCTCAAAGGCAAGTGTGCCTATCTGCCAGCGCGCGCTCGGACGATAGTCGTTTCCTGCCGCTATAAGGTTGTTCCAGAGAGAGACCATGTTGCCGGTGATCAGCATCTCCCTTACCGGATGGGTTATCTTGCCCTTGCTGAAGGCGAAGCCCTCGATGCCGAAGGAGAAGTCTCCCGTCACAGGGTTGCAGTTTCCCCCGTTGAATCCGGTTACGAGTATTCCGTTGGAACATTTGCGCAAAACGGTCTGCAAAGATACTTCTTTTTCTTCTGAAGACAAGTCTTCGCCCTTGAGATACGGCATGAGTACCGGACGGCTCATGTCCTCGATTGTAGGAGGGATATCCATCTTCCTTGACATGTATGTGCTTACAAAGTACTGCTGAACTATTCCCTTGTCGATGATTGCGCTGTCTTTTGTAGCCACTCCTTCTGTGTCGAAGAGGCGTGAGCCGCTCTTTCCCGGAGTCCTTGCCATGTCCATAAGGGTCATCCCAGCCGGGAATATGCCCTTGCCTACGCTGTCTTCAAGGAAGGACACCTTCTGCTGGACAGAGGATGCGTTCAGAGCAGAAACGATAGGGGAGATAAGTCTGGAAGCAACGCTGTTTTCCACAACCATCCTGTAGTTGCCGGAACGGCGTTTTTTCGGACCGATCTGTCTGACAGCCTTTTCCAAGGCCTTTTCCGCACAATCTTCATGATTGAGATCAGCCTCCTTCTGGGACGCTTCCCACCAGAATCCGCTGTACTTGTTGCCGTCTGCAGCCTTGATTGTCATTTCTGCAAAGCAGTAGAACATGGTCTCTGTATGTCTTCCTTCAAATCCCTGGGAATCAATCACAAAGTTGTCATCTACGGACTCGCTGTATTCGCATTCCTCTGAAATCAGGGAGTATCTGTCGTTGTCCTGTATCTTTCCGAGCCGGCTGATGGACTTTGCCTTTTCCAGCCTCTTTCCGGCGTTGCCGGACTCATAGGCTTCATCATAAAGGTCCAGTTCCCTGCCTGTCCGTGCATTCTTTTCAGTTCTGTCAGGATCAGGAAGGCATCTGCACAGGTCCTCGCCAAGCATGCGTACCATCTCGACAGCCTTCAGGATGAAGTCTTCGAGCTCGCTCTTTTCCAGACGGTTGGTTGAAAATGTCCCGTACCGTCCGTCCGTATAAATGTACAGGTATATTGACCTGTCGGCCGAATGGGTTACCTTGTCCAGTTCTCCGTTAAGAAGGGTATATCCGTCCATGACGCTCTTGTTCAGAGATACTCTGGCTGCATCCGCACCATGTCCGGTCGCAAATGATATGCAATATCTTGCTGTGTTGATTTCGTGTTCAGTGATCATGATGCTATTCTCCTCCGACTGTAAGGTTTCTGACAAGGACTGTAGGCATTCCGCATGATACCGCAACGCTCTGCTCCTTGCCGCATGTCCATGTTCCGTTATCAATCTTAAGGTCGTTGCCGACTGCAAGGATGTCCGCAAGTGCCTGCGGTCCGTTTCCTATGATGTTAATGTCCTTTACCGGCATGGTGAGCCGTCCGTCCTCGATCAGGTATCCGCTCTTCACGAAGAATGTGAAGTCTCCCTCACCGATCTTCACCTGTCCGTTCGAGAACTCGTCGACATATATTCCCTGCCTGACTTCCGCTATCATGCTCTGCGGATCGGCATCTCCGCTTTCCATGTATGTGGCCCTCATTCTCGGGATAGGATTGTATCTGAAGTTCTCCCTTCTTCCGTTTCCGGTAGGCTTTACTCCATACCATGATGCGCTTATCCTGTCGTGGAGGTAGGATGTCAGTATGCCGTCCTTTACCATATATGTCTTCTCCGCGGCAACGCCTTCGTCGTCGTAATTGCCTGATCCTCTGTTGAATGCTACGGTTCCGTCATCGACGACGTTGACTCCTTTCGGGCAGACCTGCTGTCCCATCCTGTCAGAGAAGATTGACTGTCCCTTCCTGTTGAAATCTGCTTCAAAAGCGTGTCCCATAGCCTCATGAAGAAGGATTCCTGATGCTCCAGCTCCCATTACCACACTCATCTGACCGCCTTTCGGCCTGCGGGCTTCGAACCTGTCGTCGATGTTTCTCATTATTTCGTCAGCCAGTTCGCCTATCAGCTCCTGGCCGACTAATTCCGCTCCCATCCTGAAGCTTCTGGCTGCGTTTCTGTTCTCGGTCTTGCCGTCCTGGACGAATACCGCTGATACGCTGACGCTTCCCATCGGTCTCGTGTCGCATGTGAGTTCTCCGAGAGAGTTGTACATCATGACATCAGTTACGGAATCGGAAAGTCTGATGACGACCTTGACGATTCTGCTGTCGCGTCCGAAGATCTCCTTTTCAAGATTCTGCAGGAAGGGGAGGAAGGCATCTGCACCATAATCCCTCCAGTTGTTTTCCATCGGATAAAGATCGAGCCTGCGGTCTTCCACCCTGCTGTATGTCCTGTTTCCGGATGCGCCCAGCGCAATGGCCGAAGCTGCCTGTGCCGCCTTCAGCATATCCGGCATCTCCGTGTTTTCTGAATAGGCATAGCCGGTCTTCTCTCCTTTCAGTACGCGGATACCTACTCCATAATCGGTGTGGAACCCTCCGGAAGAGACCACTCCGTCCTTGAGGAGGAGATTGAAGAATGTAGTGTGCTCGAAGTAGAGGTCGGCGTAGTCGCCTCCGTGCGACAAGGCAGTCGCAGTTATGCTTTCAAGTTGAGGCGTAGTGACCTTGAAAAGGTCCAGATAATGTCTGTGTGTATTCATTCTTGTCTATAAGGATGCTATTTCTCCGCTTTCTTCCGCATGTTTTCTGCGTTCACGGGCCATGCCGAGTATCTTCCCGTATGTCTCCTCGTCCCTGATGTTCACAACGTCTGACCTGGAGCCTTCAGCTATGACCCGGAACGGGGCCTGGGAATTGTCCGCCAGGATCCATCTGTCGCTGACAGGTGCATAATAGTGGAAGAAATAGTCGATTCCCACATGGTATCTTCTTCTTATCGTTTCTTCAGGGATATTGTGGCCGCCGGATTCGACCCTTGCCCTGACCCGTTCTATTGCAAGTTCCGGCGAATTGAGCCAGAAATAGAGAAGAGTCACCGAATATCCCGCATTCTGTGCCATACGGATGGTCTTAAGGAGAGTTCTTGTGGCAAGTGTTGTCTCCACTGCGAAATCGCTGTTTTTCTTGAGAAGATATCTGATCTTCAGAAGCATATAACGGCTTGCCTGGATCGATGCGTTTTCCGGATGGAAAGGAGACAGGCTTTTTGCAAACTCGTCAGAGTTCACGAATTCGCTGCAGTTCAGCATTTCCGGCAGCATCGAGTACGAAGCCGTCGTCTTGCCGGCTCCGTTGCAACCTGATATGATATATAGTCTTGGCATAATTCAATCTTATCTGTTGGTGACTCCATATCCGAAGAGGGCAAAGTCTCCGAGGCATGGATCCTCAGGCCATATCTCGCGGAATGCGTCCGTTATCTCATGGGCGGTCACGATGTCCTTCTGTCGGCGGCTTGTAAGCCCCAGGGCAGTGGCCTGGGT
>JAZNAW010000136.1:0-8407 GCA_045586745.1 Candidatus Cryptobacteroides sp. | reverse complement strand
TTCGCTGATTTCCGCTGTTACAATCTCTGCATTCTCTTCTGTGAAAGGTGCGATGCGTATCGCTACCTCAATATACTCCTGACTGTTCATTATCCTGTTGGTTTTCAGTTGATTCGTTAATGTCTGTCTCCGTCTCTCCGGATGTGTCTTCAGCAACGGCCTCTTCCAGTTCCTTCTGTTCTTCCTCGCTCAGTTCTTCTGTCTCCAGATCCACTGCGTTGACATATCCGATCTCCTGGCTATGTCCGAGGATTGCCTCCTGACGCTCGTTTTCCTGGACAGCGGCTTCCACTCCTTTCTCGAATATGTTTCTGATCGATCTTGCAAGATTCAATCTGGTCTCGTCTATCACGGCAGTGAATACCGGCACTTTCTCGTTCTTATACTTCGGACGTCCTATCTTGAACTTCATGTTGTCGAAATCCTGACCATAGATGTCGACACCCACCTTGATGAGCATAGGGGAGCGAATGAGTGAAGCATGATATCTGTATGACATGTCGAGATTCTGCTTGCCGCTCAATGCAAGAGTATATCTGTCGAGCGTCACGACAAACGGGAACACCTCCAGCACGTCATCCTTTATCACTCCCTCCACGGTCATATGCTTTATGAGGCCTGTCTTCCTGTTGTCAAACTTCAGCTTCTTCGCAAGGGAAGTGAACATGTCGCTGTCCGATATGGTAAGGTCGTCACCGCTGATGCGGAGCACGCCGTTGATGGTCGGAGTAAGTATGTTCATGTTTGTGTCAAGGCTTGCTGTGGCGGCCAGAGTGCAGTTAAGCTGGCCTGCAAACGACTTCAGAAGAGGCATCAGGGTGTCGACAGCCGGCATCAGATCTATGGCTTTTTCTGCAGTTATGTCCTTGAAATCGAAGTTGAAACCAGCCTTTAAGTCCTGTTTCGTACGTGTCGAATAGAACCCCTCAAAGGTTACGTCTCCGATGTTGGACGTCGCCATGGTGTTGGTTATCTGGACGCATCTTTCCTTCATCAGGAGGTTTGCATCAAGGCTCGAGATGCTGAGGTCCGAATATCGTATGTCCTTTCCGTTCAATGTTATATCGGCATTCAGATTGCCCGGTATAACGAGCAGCTTCGTCTCTTCCGGCGCGGAAGTTGTGTCGCTGATCACCATCTTAAGGAATTCAGCATTCGATGCGTCAGCCATCTTGTCCTTTGCAGCTTCAGGGTCGAACTGGGATCCTGTATTGTAGGCTGTCAGAATCTCGTTCGCATCCATTCCGTCTGTACTGATATCCAGATCCAGCTTCAAGGCAGAACGGGACGACCTGCCGCGTGCGCTTCCTGTAAGTGCTCTGCGAAGTCCTGTCAGATATCCTTTTGCCTCGATGCCGGACTTGCCGGACATCACCTTAAGACTGTCGATGCCTATCCTGTCGTTTGTGAAGGAGACCTCCATCCCTCGCAGGATGTTCCTCAATGGAAAATAAGGTGTCATTATGATACCTGTCCTTACATCAATGTCTCCATTCATCTCCCACTCCCTGAAATATTTCGCCAGGCTCTGGTCAAGACGTATGTCGATGTCCTGTTTCCTGAAGTCTTCCTCCTGAAGCCACTCCGGAAGCTCACGCGATTGTCTCTGTGACCGTATTATCATCAGCAGTGAGTCTTCAGATACGTCCGGATATGCTTTAGCCAGGGAATCGCGTATGCTTCGGGCCCGTTGTCTTCTTTCTACCGTGTTCATAGCAGCATTCGCCCTTACGGATGCGTCAGTAAGTATGGCTCTGTTCACGTCGGTAACCAGAGTAATTCTTTTGTTTGTGCTTGTGAGCGTGAGGACAGGAACTTGAGGATTATTCCTTTGCGGCATCATCTGGAATCCGTTCTGTGTTTCGTCGAGGTCTATGCTGATACCCGAAGCATCTGTAAGTGTCAGGTTCTGTGCGCTCAACCTGCCTCCGAGTCTTCCTATCTGAGTGGTATCTGCTCCTGATGAAGAGTTCTTTGCAGACAATGATATGCCGTCTCCCTTCAATGCAATATTCCCTTTATAGGATGCGTCAATCTTTCCTATGTTTCCGGTCACACCCATCAGACGGAATGACTGCGTGGTATCTCTTCTGGATGTTACGCTTTCAGGACCCAGAACCATCCCCAGATCCCGGACCTCTATGCTCAGGCTGTCATCAGGCATGCTGAACAGGATGCTTTCGCTGACAGCCTTTCCTGTCAGGGATGAGTTTGAGAATGTATATACCGTAAGGTCAGACATGTTCGCGGATCCGCTGATCTCTGCATTCATGCTTCCTTTTGCCGTAATGTTAAGGCTGTCCGGAAGGAAACGCATCAGGGAATCGAGGGATGCCGAGAATGTACCGTCCACAGAAATGGAAGGGTCATCGGAGAGCATGTCCATCACGCTTCCGTATCCGTTGAGGTTCAGACCGACAGTACTTACGTCAATATTGTTTACATTTACGTTGAATGCCCCTTTTCGGGTACTTGCTACAGATGCATCGAGAGCCAGGCTGATCTCTTCTCCGATATCCGTATGTCTGATGGTTGATTGCGGTATGACTGCATCAACCCTTATTATCGGCAGTTTTCCTGTCTTGTGTACATATTCTCCACGGCATGTGGCGTCGATGCCGATGACAGCGTCAGTACGGATTCTGTCCGCCTGAGGAATGAAGTTCCGCACGAACTTCTTCAGCACGTCGTCAACCTTGCATTCGCTTACCGACAGCCGTCCGTCGATTTCCGTCCTGCCTTCGTGGAAACGCAGGTCTGCCTCCCCCTTCAAAGGTATTGCAGCCACTTCCGCCTTGAAGTTATGTACTCCCACAGCAAACACGCTGTCTTTTGGAAAGTGTACGGTTCCGTCCATCTCAATCGGTATGTTCAGACGCCCGAATGTCTGTGTCGCAATAAGGGTCTTTGCCTGTAAGTCCACATCCATATGGTCGTCATGTTCATGGATGCGCAGCCTGTCCAGTCCCAAGGCAAGAGTGTCCGATGCAATCCTTCCTGCAACGAAAAGGCTGTCGATTGAAAGCCCTATCCTGTTTCTGGAAGTTTTGTCTGTCGTAAGCCTGCCGTCGAAGCCTGCCTGCTTCAGTTCTATCAGAGCGAAGACAGTCTCTCTGCCGTCTGAGTAGACTATCTGTGAATTGTCGCTGACCAGAATCTTGTCTATGCTTATTTCCGGAAGTCCGGCTGCAGTTGTGTCCGCGGACTCTTCGTTGCTTCCGTCTGTGATGAATATGTTCCAGTTCGCATTTCCGTCAGAGTATGAGTGGGCATATACGACAGGCTTCTTAAGAATTATTTCCGGTATCTTCAGCTGTCCGAAGATGAGTGGGGTAACCCTGACGCTTGCGGTAAAGCTTGAGAATGTCGCAAGCGTGTCCGCTTCATCTCCGTTACCTCTGTACATGAGCGCTCCTTGCGGACCCGCTTTTTCCGCTTCATCAAATCTGTCGGACGGATATGTGATGCTGAAATCTTCCAGATTGACCGTGACAGCAGGAAAATGCTTGAGAAGGGACGCAGACACCTTGCCGAAACTGATGTTTCCATCGATGTACCGGCCTGCAATCCTTGTCACAGCAGTCGTTACCATAGGGGTGGACAGCAGAATCTCCGCTAAAAGGACCGATCCTGCCCATATCCCCAGAAACACGGCGACGACCTTGACAATCCGTCTCCGAAAGCATGGGTTTTCTGTCTGTTTCTTATCGTCAATCATGGTGCAAATATAATGAAAGTTGAATATACTATGAAATCAGTGCCGGATTAGAAAAAATAACAGTGAATTTTTAACTATAACCAGGGGGGGGGTAATATTTTTTTTGTTATATTTGCCCTTCAAAGGTTTGTTTGAAGTCATCAATATGTCGCATAATGATGCTTTGAAATATTTGGTGTGTGTGGTTGCTGCTGTTCTTATGTCCTCCCATAGCGTGAAGGCGCAGAGAATGGCGGTCTCTACTGATTTGCTGCAATGGGCTGTCGTGTCTCCGAATGTGGGTTTTGAGATGGCTCTGTCCCAGCATCACGCATTCGCTTTTTCCGCTTCAACATGTCCGGTGAAGGTAAGTGACCGTCTTTCGGTTACTCATCTGTCGGTGAGTCCCGAATACAAGTATTGGTTCAGGATGCCGTTCTACGGACACTATGCTGGAGCGGACCTGTTCTATTCATCATACGAAATCGGAGGCAGCCTTTATTCTCGCTCGGGAAATCTTGTCGCGGCATGCGCTAATTATGGATATAGTTTCATTATCGGCAGACGATGGAATATCGTTCCCCATGTGGGAGCGGGTATCGGTGTTGATTTTGGCGAGAAGGCGAGCATTGTTCCTCTCGTACTGAAGCTGGGTGTTAACATTCAATTGGTGGTCAAGTAAGATGAAAAGGTTTCGCATACTTCTGATCGCAGTGCTGATGATAATACCTTTCTTCAGGGCAGAAGCGCAGCATGAAATACGAATCCAGGGTGTGGTAAGGGATCTTTCCACATCTGAACCTATAGGAGGAGTTTCCGTAATATATAACGGAGATCAGGTTGCGTTCACTGACGTGGACGGAAACTATTCGGCATTCGTACCGAACAACGCCGAACTGCTGTTCTACAAGCCGGAATACAACGATTATGAAGTTACCGTAGACAACCGTCAGATCATCAACATCAACATGACCATAAAGCTCGTCGAACTCGGCGAGTCCATCGTGGTCGGAAAGATGTCCAAGAAGACAATCGTCGTAGACCAGACGGAACTTGAAGTGGTGGGTAATTATTTCCATCTCAAGACCAAGTTCAGGGTACCGAAACAGATATTCACAACAGACAAGCGCTTCATCGTCCAGCCTTCGCTGGTAAATGTCACCAGGGAAAAGGTCGACTGGTTCAGGCCGGTCGTGATGGACGGAGAAATCTATAGGCTTAACCGTGATAGGGTTCTGGGCTTTGAAGAGGATGATGACGTCCTTAAGCCTTACATCGTGGAGAACACTCTTGACGAGACTCAGCATATCTATCAGTACCATGATTCTCTGTTCATCAGCCGAGAACATTTCAACGAGGACTTCCGTGCCGAATGTTATCTCGCCGTCAACGCAAACTATGAGAACCCGAAGACGGATTTCCTGGATACTGTCGTCATCGCACGCGGTACCCAGAACCCTCTCCGCTTCCTGGATTACCATATCGATCCTCTGGAGCTCAACGACACGAGCCTGATTCCTAAACCGGAGATGAAACTTGTAGCCGACAAGGGTGTGTCAAGGATCGGATTCGTGATCGGTCAGGCACAGATAGACAGGAGCGATCCGCAGAATGAGGTGGAAATGAACGCGATCAAGGACAAGCTTCTCGGTATCGTGGGCAACAGGTTCTCTACGCTTAACGGAATATCCGTGATAGGTTATGCATCCCCTGACGGAACATACCGCAAGAATGCCCTTCTGGCACAGGACCGTACCGATATGGTGCTTAAGGAAATCGTATCCGCACTTCCGGAAGATGTCCGCCAGTATGTGAAGCTTTCATCCATGGCGGTGGTTGAGCCTTGGAGCAGCGTTGCGAAGCTTATGGCGGCAGATTCTCTTGAGGTTGCTGCAGCGGTTGATGAGGCGGTAAAGAAATATGGGGATGACTATGTGAATACCCAGACAGCAGTCAGAAGACTGCCGGAGTACAAGGATCTGATAGCAAAGGATTATCTTCCTAGATTAAGACGAGTGGAATACGAAATCAACTCGACCGAATTCCGTAATCTTACAGTACCTGAAATCTGGGACAGATATGAAAGGGGAGAGGAAGATATATCGAGATATGAGTTCTGGAAGCTCATCGAGTCATGCCCGACACCGGAGCGTCAGGTGGCGATGGAGCGCGAGGCTCTCAAGAAGTTCAAGAACTTCACCCTGATCGCAAACAGGGAGGCCGTACGTCTCCATGCGATCGATTCCGTGAATCTTGACGTCCTTGCACCGAGCGTACATCTGCATGCACCTCTGGAAGTGAACTTCAATCAGACGCTGATGGCTCTCAAGGCAGGTGATGTGGGATTGGCTGATTCTCTGATGCGCTTCATGCCGTCGAACTCGAAGACTTCATATCTGAAGTCTATTGTCAACACTCTTAACGGAGACTACGAGGCTGCATACCCGTTCATCGCGTCGATGGGTGGACTTAACGAGGTGCTGATCCTTCTGTGCATGGGCAGGAACAAGGACGCGGATGCGAAGATGACAGTTCTTCTTGAGGATCAGGAAAACTGGAAGAATGCAGACATCTGGTATGTGAAGGCGATCTGCGCAAACCGTCTTGAGGACCTTAACTGGGCAATCGAGGCCCTGAACCAGGCTATTACACTTGATCCTAAGCTCATCGAGATCGCAAGGCTCGATTCGGATGTAATGGACGTACTTGATATTATACTTCCGCCGGAGGAAGAGGAGGGAATTCTGGAATGAGACTGAACAGATACATACTATGTCTTTGTCTTGCAATCTCCGGATGGGGAGTGCAGGAGGTTCATGCTCAGAAGTATGGCTCTCCTGAAAGTACCGTCAATGCGATTGATTACCGTTTTCAGAAGTTCGATAATTCCCCTGTAGTCTTTGCCGACAGCGTGAAGTTCAGAAACAGGTTCTACAATCTGTTCAGTGCTGGAATTGAGGCAGACTGGGAGAAGACCTATGGTCTCGGTACGCCGATGACCGGATTCGCATCCCGACTTACATTCGGTTACAGACTTACTCCTATCCACGCGGTAGAAACAGACTTCATGTATTCGAATACAGGTTCACGTCATTCCGGCGGACTCAATGTGAACTGGGTCATGAACCTGAATAATGTGGCTACAAGAAAGGACGGACATAACAGATTCGAAGTTCTGTTCGTTGCCGGAGCGTCATACCGTCAGTCGGAAAAGTCTTCGTTCGGTATCAACACAGGAATGCGTCTTCAGTGGAATCCGGGCAAGAATGCCGGTCTGTTCATAGAGCCGAAACTTAACATAATGTCAGATCCGTATTCTTCAAATACCTTCTCGACACTTCCTTCGGTATCCTTCGGTCTGACATTGAGATACAACAAGCCAGACTACTATCTCTGGGACTATCTTACTCCGCTTGCAATAAAGACCAACCTTCTTTACGACGCGGCTTCCGTACTTAACATCGGAATTGAAGCGCCGATACGTGACCGCTGGTCAGTGGCATTCGAGTGGGTATGCCCATGGTGGAGCAGCTATGACAGGCAGAAGTATCTCCAGATCATGTACGGTTCACTGGAAGGACGATACTGGTTCGGCTACAGGGAGAACATGCAGCAGCTTACCGGCTGGTTCGCCGGTATCGCTGCCGGAGGCGGAGTCTATGACCTGATGTACGATGCGATGAACGGAATCCAGGGCGAGTTCTCTACATGCTCGGCGATTGCCGGCTTCGCCCATGCGATAAACAGCAGCGGAACATTGAGGCTGGAATACTCCCTCGGTTTAGGCTGGATGGGAACGGAATACGTGAAGTACTGGTGGGACGACTATGACTATACTCTGATAGCCCCTAGTCCACAGACTTGGAGAACAAACTGGTTCGGTCCTACAAAGGTACAGGTGTCCCTTGTATATATGTTGAAGATCAGGTCTAAAGTCAGCGGAAGAGAATGAAAAGGCTGATGCTCATATTGATGTCGATAGTTCTTCTTGCAGTTTCCTGCGAGAGGAAGGAACTTCTTGAGCCTGGCCACCACCACGGAAACGAGGTGCATATCAGCATCGATGTGGATGTAGAGGTGGAGGCTGATGTCGAGACCGGTGATGATCCTGACATGTACAAGAACATACTGAAGACCGCCCGAAGCCTTACCATCATTGCCTATCCTCTGGACGAGAAAGGCCACTACGGTATCCATAAGATCAACGGTCTGGAAGGAACGATCTGGCTTCTGCCGGGAAGATATGACCTTCTTCTTTACACATCAGACTTCCATGAACTTGACGGACTGTTCTACAGAGGTGTGAAGGATCTGCATACGGCTGAGGCTTATACTAATCAGGTGAAGTCTTCAAGGACAAAGACAGAAGTGAAGAGTTATGATATGGATGAGCCAGACCCTCTTTTTGTCCATTATTATAAGGACTTTGAAGTTTCAAATAGAGGGGAGAACCGTCTTGAAAGCGGACTTCAGCCTCAGACATACAAATATTGGTATGAGGTCGATGTGGACGGACTTGACTATATATCATCGGCATGGCTTGAGATCGACGGAATGTATACATCGGTCTTCATGGCAGACGAATCCCATAGGGCCGATGAATATGGAGCCCAGAGAGTCGAGTCGACAATCCATAAGGACGAAAACAAGATAAAGGGAGAGTTCTTCTCATTCGGTCCTCATCAGGATTCAAGCGTCAAGAACTCCATC
>JAZNAW010000135.1:0-27980 GCA_045586745.1 Candidatus Cryptobacteroides sp. | reverse complement strand
TAGCTATATTTTTATGCTATATATTCAGGAGGGGGATGGTAGGGATTGCGGAGGCGTGTCCACCCCCGGACACGGGCAGGGGGAGGGGCCCGCAAGATACGAGTTCCGCGATAGCGGGACGAAGTAGATTGTGGGAGGGGCCGGAGTGAGCAAAGCGAACGGAGTCCTCCGCAATCACTATCATCCTCCCGGTGCAACCATATATATAGAAAAGAGACTGACTAATCACAGTCATATTGACTTTTTAGTCAGCCTCTGCTCTTCCTCCACTGTAGGGGCTGACTCCTTGTATTTGAAGCGTCTGATCTTCTGTGTGGCTGTCTTTTCGAAAGGCTCCTTCATGACCTCGACAGAACTTACCTGCGAAGACTTGTTGACATTCCTGTTGGTGATCCTGATGACCTTCTCCTTCCATTCGCCAAGCATTGCATATATCTTATCCTCGCTTTCGCTGTCCCACTCGACGAAATCAGGCTGCACGAGGGCAACAAGACGGCCGTCACGCTCGACAACGATGGACTCGCTGACACCTTCTACATTATTTATCACATTCTCGATCTCCTCCGGATAAATGTTCTCTCCGGACGGGCCGAGGATCATATTGCTGTTGCGGCCCTTGATATAGTAACGTCCCTTCTCGTCCTGAACGGCGATGTCACTGGTACGGAACCATCCGTCCTCGGTAAACACGCTCTTGGTTCTCACCGGATCCTTATAGTATCCTAGCATCACATTAGGACCTTTCGCCACGATCTCGCCTTCACCCGTCTCCGGATTCACATTATGAAGCTTGAGCTTCACATTATATACAGGGTATCCCATCACTCCGACTCCCCTCCAGCCATGCATTGCATAACCGAGCAGCGGCGATGTTTCAGTCAGACCGTAACCTATGGCATACGGGAACTTCGCCTTGAGAAGGAATGCCTCTACTTCAGGATCCAGCTTTGCGCCACCGATTCCATAGAATGTGAGGCATCCTCCGAAGGTCTTCTTCAGCTTCATACCGATGATCCTGCACATAAGTCCGTTCATACGCTCGTTCATCCATGAAAGAGTACGGCTCTTCTGTATTGTCGGCAGGACGCTTCCCTTGTATACCTTCTCAATGATCATAGGAACCGTCAGCATGGTGGTAGGACGGACGACCTTCATGGCCTTCATGAGCAGCGAAGCTACAGGAGGCTTCGGCAGATAATAGACAGTCGAACCTGTATACATAGGATACAGCATGCCGAGAGTCATCTCGAGGGTATGGGCCATTGGAAGAATCGAAAGCCATCTGTCCTTCTCGTTTCTCCTGCATGAATGGTAGCATGTTATCACATTCGATGTAAGGTTCCTGTGGCTCAGCACGACTCCCTTTGCACTTCCTGTCGTACCTGATGTATAGATGATGGTCGCAATATCGTCCGGTGTCGGGATTGCGGTCCTGCCGTCGCATGTGAATCTTTCATCATCCGACTTAAGGACCTCGAATGTATCAAGTTCCACGACAAGGGTCATGCGGTCCATCACTTCCTTGGAGATCTTGGAAGCAAGCCTCTTCGACACGAAGATGGCCTTGCTCTCCGAGTGGTTGATGATATTGGTGACTTCATTTTCCGAGCTGTCGGGAAGGATCGGTATCGCTATTCTTCCGAAAGGCACTATGCTGAAAAACGCCACGGACCAGTTCGGCATGCTCTGGGAAAGGATTGCAATCTTATCACCGGCACCTATGCCGTACTGGGTCAGTTTCTTTGAAAGGCTGTCGCATTTCCCCTTGAATGAGCTGAATGTGTATCCGCCTTCCTTTGTATCATACCACTGTGTATACTGCTTCTTAGAATACACCGTAGTGGCATATTCATATAGTTTTGCGAGGGTATCCACATACTTTTCCCTCATCTTCTGCATTCTCTTATAAACCTGTATCATAGTCTGTCACTCTGTTTAAGATCAGCTCCTTCCTTAATCTTACGGACGCAATAGGATATTATACCGATTGCGACCAATGTAATTGCTATCATAAAATTCAAGTTAGGGAGGCAAAATTATAACAAGTCAAACCAATAAAATAATATATGTTGCAGGGGTAAGCAGAATGTGGCAAACTACAGCATTCAGGGATAAAATGCAATTTTTAGGGATGTTTGACAAAATATCTTTATATTTGTCCCAACAATTCAGGTATGAAGACAAACAGTTTGAACAGAATGATCCTGTCAGGGGCAAGCACGATCATGCATTCATTGGTCGTGCCTTTATTCTTATTGATATTCATCATCTATTACAAGCCTTACGGCGTATACGAAACCCTGAACATGGAACATGCATCGTTTGCATTCAACGCAACTATCACCTTCTGCATAGTTCTGGTATCGATATCCATCACAAGAGGCTGGCTTTATCTGATAGGCAAGTATAAGGAAGTGACAAGATCCGTATATCTCTGCTGGTGCATAGGGGAAATATTGGTTGCATCACTGTTCACGTCCATGTACATCGTCCTGATGGCCAAGGAATCCATATCCTTCTTTGAAATCGCAGGTTCGACTTTCGTAATGATGCTTGCGACATGCATTTATCCGTACTGTTTCATCTGGCTCGGCCTTGAACTATATTCAAAGAACAACGAAGAAAATTCAAAGGCTGACGACAGCTCGCTTATCCGCTTCTATGACGAGTACAGAAAATTACGTTTTGTGATTGCCCCGGAGGCGGTCATATTCATAAAATCCGAAGACAACTATGTGCAGATACATTATAATGACAAGAACAGGACAAGGAAATTCATCCTCCGTTCTTCGATGAGGGCACTGGAGGAAGATATGGCAAAACATGGACTTGTACGCTGCCACAGATCATATTTCATAAATCCGGCATACATAAGGATAGTCCACAGGGACGGATCCGGACTCATAGTTGCGGAACTTAATCAGGAGGGATATGAGAGCATTCCTATATCACGCAAGTATCATGACGCCATAACGAAACTACTATAGGCCCGTCATACTAGCGACGAGCCTGACGAGCCTTTTTCTTTTCGAATCTGAGCTTGTATTTCTCCAGAACAGCGGCATCCTTCTCAGCCTGACGGGCTGCATCTTCAAGGGCCTTTATCTTACGCTTACGTTCCTTCTCAAGACGTTTCGCTTCCTTTGCGGCCGCTTTTTCAGCATCGCGCTTATCCAGTTCAGCCCAACGTGCCTCGCGTTCTTCCTGCTTCTTTTTCTTCGCTGCTTCCTTCGCAGCTTTCCTCTCGGCCTTTATACGGGCCTTCTCCGCAGCAGCCGCTTCTTCCGGAGTCAGTTGCGGAGAAACAGAAATACTGTCTCTTACGGCAAGGGAAAGACTGTCAGATACAGCATGAGGAACATCAATATCGAGCGTATCGGTTACAGCAGGACTGTCAGATACATCTGAAGCGAGGGTGTCAGCAAGGGCGAGGCTGTCAAGCCGAGCCGTTTCTGCTGCGCGGGCTTCTGCAATCTGACGCTCACGTTCACGCACGGTGCGGAGAGAATCCCTGACCTCTATCTGGCGATAAACGTCATTCATATAGCCAGGGAAGTATATGTCAGTCTGTCTGAATATGGCTCTCGGGCGTGCGGAGTAGGATTTCCTTTCGCTTGGACGGAGGGACAGAGGAGTGACGGCATTTCTGTCTGCAGGTCTCTTTTCCGGCTGCCAGTTGAAACCCTTGAGCAGTTTCTCATCTTCTGAAAGCTGAACTATCGGATATCCGTCATTCTTGGGAGAATCATAATAATATATCCTTTCGATCTCTCCATCCTTGAATGTGGCGGAAAGCATCTTGGAATCTGTCTTGTTCACTGTTGCAAGGGCATCATTCTCCTCTATGAAGAACAGGGCAGAAGCACCGCCCAAGGCATCGAATCTCTCCAGACCTCCCTTTTCGTCAAAGAATGCCAGCATCTCGGTCGCCCTTATCTGGTCAAAAAGAGAGGCATCCTCCTGGATCGTAATGAATGCATTCGACATAAGGCTGGCCTTTTCCATGGTTCCTTCACTTATCACCACGGTAATGCTGTCCGCAGCATATTGTCTCCTTACTTCCTGCCATATGATCGGTTCCTTGAACAGACGGGCCAATGAGTCCAGGTCTGAATAAACAAGGGAATCGCAGACAACCTGCATATTCTTCTTATATATCCTTACATTGCGAAGAGCCTCAAGAAAACCTATCTTGGTAGTATCCGGAGGTATTACATCCACACTGTCGGGAACAGCCAGCGAATCTGACACAGACAACGAATCTGATACAGCCTGCGGATCAGATTCAGGAATATCCATACGTGCCCCCGGAACCATCGGTGGTATGACTGAAGGGACTGCATCCGCAACAACTGACGTATCCTGCCTAGGTGGAGCTGCAGAAGCCTTACGCACAGAACCGGCTGCTTTCTTCGCACGATAGTTTGGATCATTCATAGCCTCTTCCTCAGCCGCCTTTGCAGCCGCTTCAGCAGCCTTTTTCCTGAAAGATCCGACCGGATCCACATTCAGGTCTTCAAGCCTCTTTTCCGAAGCCTCCACAAAAGATTCCGGTATATCACACATCTTCATTGTGTAATACACCAGCTTCTCCGCCCCGAGATAGACAGTATCCACAGTACCGTTCTGTTCTTCTGTCTGAGTTATGACTGCAGGTTTACGGGTAAGTGTGACCTTGGCAAGTGAATCCTGATACTGAATACGGCCTGCCAGCGAGAAGACATTTCTTGTAGTATCCGTAACCTGTGCATGCCCCAGCATCTCCACATCCTGGGAATTCCTGAAGAAGTACAGACTGTCGCACCAGCCCTCCTGATCGGGAGTCATCACATGTACATCGTCATTGAAAAGAAATATCTCCCTGTCACGGTCGTACCATCCTCTTTCAGACGAAAGCATGTTGTCATCCTGCCATGCATTGGTTCCCTTGCCGAAAATGGCCAGATTACGTTCAGATTCATATATAAGCTTGTGTGTCTTCACAAATATCGAATCCGTAAACATGTTCACATCACCTTCGAACGTGAAAATCTTGACCTTCGAATCATATGTACCGTTGCGGCTTTCTATTATCTGTCCATCCTTGTCACGCATGGCACCGCCACCGCTGAATACAGCGACTGAATCCTTTGTATTATAATCCAGATATCTGGTGCGCAGGGTATTATGATCCTTGTCGGTAAGCTGAACGACTGACCCTCTGAACTTGGCAAGATCCTCGTCAATAAGATATTTGAGATTGTCGCTGGTCAGTACCGTTTCATCCTGAAGGATGCTTACATTTCCCCATGCATCTATGATCTTGGTCTCCATGTTCCACAGGGCCGTGTCACACAGAAGGAATGTACCGTTATGAAGAAACCTCGCAGGACCGATAACTTTCCTGTACCTGCCGCCCTCCACGTCCACCATCTTGGCAGACTTGGCACTCATCAGCCATATAAGACTGTCCTTCTGCTCATCTTCCTCCTGAGCCCAGGCGGAAATCGGCAGACACATAAGCGTTGCTAACAGTATATAGGCCAGTCTCTTCATCGGTCAGATCCGGATTACTCTGTCTTGCGGAATTTCTCGTACCATCCTTCACGTTCGAAGACACAATCCGCGAACATAGGATCGATGACGATATAGGTGGACGCTATCTTTGATTCGATGAAATCATCTATAGCCTTCATCTGAAGTTCCTGCCTTGCATTGTCAAGAAGCAATGTATAATCATTGCTGAAAGATGCCGGATGAGCAGGAATGATCTTGTCCACCTTGATTATCTTGTAGACAGTATTTCCGTCACGTCCCTCATTGTCAAGAGATTCCACAGGATCCGATATATCACCTTCCTTCAGATCCATTATGGCTGTATAATCCTGAGGCTTCAGCTGATCGATCTCGAAATATGAAGAGCCGGTATTAGGGTCCGCCATCTGACCTCCGTTCGTCCTGGTAGCAGGATCCTCTGAATAGAACCTCGCTGCAAGTTCAAATGTCACGGCCTCATTGTTAAGCTCCGTCTTGAGGCTGTCGAGGACATGAAAGGCCTTGTTCCTGTCTTCTACGGTATACTCAGGCTTGAGGAGGATATGACGGGCATTGAACATGTCTCCCTTCTTTTCAAGGACTTCGATAATATGGAATCCGTCCGGAGTCTCCACTATCTGAGACACTATACCGGGCTTGAGGGCCATCGCAGCATCCGAGAATGCAGGCCAGAAGATGGACTTGGAAGCCATTCCTAGTTCACCGCCCTTGCGTGCACTGCCAGGGTCCTGCGAATATATTCGCGCAAGTGTCGAAAACTTCTCACCGTTTATGATACGTTCGCGGATAGCAAGAAGCCTCTCCTTTACTGCAAGATTGGCAGCTTCACGGTCCGGATATATGCATATCTGACTCAACTGATACTTGACAGGCACCACTGGAAGATCTTCCTGGTCTGTGGATTCCACATATTTCTGCACATCATATGGTGTAAGTGCAGGTATCTTTCTGGATATCTCCTGCTGCATCTGCTGGGTCAATGTCTGATCCTCAAGATCTGAACGCCATTCCTGACGGAGCTTATAGATCGGCTTTCCAAATTCCTTCTCCACCTCCTCTTCACCGCCGAGATTGGTCTTCAGCATGTCAAGTCTGCTGGAAAGTTCGCTTTCCACCATATCATTGTTTACAACAAGAGAGTCCACCCTGGCCTGCATCAGGAACAGTTTTGAAGACATCATGCTCTCAAGGACTTCACACCTTGCCTTCCTGTCAGACTGCATTCCATAATTGTACTGCATCATCTGGACTTCAGACTCGATATCCGAGATCATTATCACCTCATTACCGACCACAGCAACAGTCTTGTCAACGATTCCGCCCTGATACTTCTGAGCTGATGCGTTTACCGAAGCGGCTGCAAACAAAAAGACAGCCACACCTTTCAAGATATGCCTCATATTCTAATAAATTACAAATTTTCCGTTTTCGCGCGCATCTTTAAGCAAATCCTGTTCCAAAGAAGATATCAAGACCTGCTTACGCGTACTTATTATTATATCCTTTATTCTTGCAGACAAATAATCGACAGGAGCATATTCTCCCGACCGCATCATTTGCGACACATATGCCAGATTAGTGACTCCTGTTGTGTCATCCCTCCTTATCCATCCGTTCCTGGACATATCCAGCACAGAATCATATGCAACCCCCATCTCTCCGGCAAGCACCATGATATCCTGCCACTCATTCTTCCATGTCGTAAACATGATGGCGGAAGAGAATGCAAGACTGTCCGCCTCTATGATGTCATTCGCATCCGGGGAACTCATCTTCTTCCTTATGGTCTCCAGCATCGGGGAATCAGTATGTATACGGAGGAACCGTGCTTTTACCAGAGGCCTGTCAAGTATGAAGTTCTCCTTGTGGGCCTCATAATATTCCTGTATCCTTTCATCTGAAACTGCAGTATCCAGCCTTTCATTCACATAAAGCTGCTCATAACGGTATTTCAGAAGGGATATCCTGTAGTCCTCCAGTTCCTTTGTGACATCCTTTTCCGTCTTGGACAACTGTTCTTCAGCGACAGACAGATAAATCCTGTCAGAGGTCCATGCATTTATATACTGTCTCGCAAGACGTACACTGTCATCTGCCGGAATACCTTTCGGCACAATGGCATCCAGGTCACGTCTGTAAAGACGGTCCATGCCGACCTCGGCGACCACTTCGTCGTTACGCAGAAAGTTTGAAATCGCCCTGCACGAAGCCAATGCCGGCAGGACGATCCCTATGATTGCCATGATACTGAACTGTCTTCTCATTATCTTGAATAGTTCGGAGCCTCGCGTGTGATTGTCACGTCATGAGGATGTCCCTCAAGGTAACCTGCGTTTGTGATGCGCACGAACTTGGCTTCACGAAGTTTCTCGATGTTTGCTGCACCGACATAACCCATACCTGCACGGAGACCTCCTACAAGCTGATATACAACCTCGTTGAGAGTTCCCTTGTACGGAACCTGAGCTACGATGCCTTCCGGAACGAGCTTCTTGATATCCTCTTCCATATCCTGGAAGTAACGGTCCTTCGAACCCTGCTGCATAGCCTCAAGCGAGCCCATGCCGCGGTATGACTTGTACTTACGTCCGTTGAGGATTATTGTCTCTCCAGGTGACTCCTCAACTCCGGCGAAGAGAGAACCTGCCATGATAGTGCTTGCACCTGCTGCAAGAGCCTTCACCACGTCTCCGGAATAACGGATACCACCGTCTGCAATTACAGGGACACCTGTACCCTTGAGTGCTTCGGAAGCCATCATCACTGCTGAAAGCTGCGGCATTCCGACGCCTGCGATGACACGTGTAGTACAGATGGATCCCGGTCCGATACCAACCTTCACAGCGCTTACACCAGCATCAGCGAGAGCCTTTGCTCCTTCCGCTGTAGCGACGTTACCTGCAACGATCTGTACATCCGGAAGAGCCTCGCATGCGCTCTTGATCACATTGAGCACGCCCTGCGAATGGCCATGTGCGGTATCAACCACCACAGCATCCGCTCCTGCACTTACCAGCATCTCGATACGCTCGATAGTGTCTGACTTCACTCCTACTGCGGCAGCCACGAGAAGACGTCCCTTGCTGTCCTTCGACGCAATCGGATTGTCCTTGATCTTCATCAGGTCCTTGTAAGTGATCAGTCCGACGAGCTTGCCGTCGCCATCCACTACAGGAAGCTTCTCGATCTTGTACTGACGGAGGATATCTGTCGCATCAGGAAGGCTGATACCCTTCGGAGCTGTGACAAGGTTCTCCTTCGTCATGATTTCAGATACAGGCATCTTCGGATCCCTCTGGAAACGAAGGTCACGGTTGGTGACGATACCCACAAGATAACCGTTGTCATCCACAACAGGAATGCCGCCTATATGATGCTGGGCCATCATGCCGAGCACCTGGCCTACCGTAGAGTCCGGATGGATGGTTACAGGATCATAGATCATTCCGTTCACTGCCCTCTTTACCCTGCGCACCTGATTCATCTGCTCCTCGATGCTCATGTTCTTATGAATCACACCGATACCGCCGGCACGTGCCATGGCGATAGCAAGTTCCGCTTCGGTCACAGTATCCATCGCAGCAGAAACGACAGGAGTCTGGAGAGTGATTTCCCTAGTAAACTTGGTTGACACGTCCACTGTCCTGGGCAGCACCTCTGAATGTGCCGGAATCAGAAGAACGTCGTCGAAGGTCAGGCCTTCGATAATCGGAGAGTTAGTAAATGTCTGCATCTTATTTCTGAAATTTGGCAAATGTAATCATTTTTTCTGACATACCAAACGGCCCTGCCATGTCTGGCGTTCTTCAAGACGTTTGTCAAGAAGCCTGAGCAGTTCCACATTACGGATAAGGCCCCATGGAGTCTCATTCACAAAACGCGGAGGGACCTCGCCCACAAAGCGCTCGATATGGAGATCCGGACGCAATCTTTCAAGAACATCCACAAAGAAGTCCAGATATTCATCCAGACTGAATCTTTCAAAATCCTGCGGCCTTTCAGCATATTCACGCTCCATTGCCGTACCTTTGACAATCTGGAGCTGATGGAACTTCACAGAACGTATCGGAAGGCTGTTTATCTTCCCGCACGCATCCAGCATCATCTGTCTGGTCTCACCGGGAAGTCCGAGAATGAAGTGCACACCGACATCGATGCCGCGGTCCGCCGTCATCTGAACGGCACGCCGCGCTGTCTCGAAATCATGGCCACGATTGATACGGAGCAGAGTTTCGTCATAACATGACTCGATGCCGTATTCAACTATTACCACATGATCCTTTGCAAGTTCAGCAAGATAGTCAAGCTTATCTTCGTCCACACAATCCGGACGGGTGCCGATGACGATTCCCACGACCTGAGGGTGGCTGAGCGCCTCCTCATAAAGCGCCTTCAGGTGCTCCAGAGGAGCATATGTATTCGAAAATGCCTGAAAATATGCCAGATAATGCTCCGTCGTACGATATCGCACCTTATGGAACTCTATGCCCTCATCCATCTGCCGGTGAAGGCTCTTGCCAGCCGTGCTGTAGGCCGGATGGAAGGCAGCATTGTCGCAATAGGTACAGCCTCCGCGTCCCACCTTTCCGTCACGGTTAGGACATGTGAATCCTGCATCAAGGACAATCTTCTGGAGACGTTCCCCATACTTTCTCTTGAAGTATCCGACAAACGAATTGTACCTTTTCCCATCAGGGAATCCGTATTTTTCAAAATCCCGAGACATCAGTCCTATCTGTACTCATATAATTTGACATGAAGCACCTTGTAGTCTCCGACAGAAATCCTTACATGACGTCCCTGATGGTCCTGATCGCCGTTCAGACGCCGTACATACCTGAAACTTCCGTCCGGAAGCACGCTCACCTCATCACATGAAGCTATGCCGCATCTGGATGCGGTCCATTTCGACTGTTCCATCTCTGGAGACGACGACGAACCTCCCCTCACGAATCCATCTTCACCAAGGTCTTCAGCAATCGCAGAAGCTGTTGCAGCCTTCTCTGCGGCAGTAGCGAACTCAACGACTATTCCGTTACCTGCCACAATATACTCATACGGAGCAAGCCGGATCACCACCCCACCACCTTCCGGCCACGTGCTTCCATCAGTTGCACGAGGATCCCAAGGAAGGGTGAAATTATGCCGGCAAGTAAGGACAAGATCGCCATCGGTGATTATTCTTTCCTTATCATTCTGATCAAAAAGAAGCCCCCACATGGCATCCTTCCCCTGCCACTGCGTTATCACAGGCATCATTTCACGAAGCTTCTCATATCCTTCGACAAACGGAGTTCCCTGCGCATCTGAACAGTCTTCTATAGAAAACGGACTTATACCGATGGCATCATGTTCTCCGACCACATAAAATGCCCTGACACCATTATCCTGGGAATGACGGACTTCAGGAATGAACAACGGATTGTTATGGAGATGGTACTGAGACACCCACCCCTTGAATCCATCATCGTAAATATCAGGAGCGATAAAATCAATGTCCGGAGCTCCGGCATGCCATATGTCAATAAGATGGGCAAGCGGACCGGCGGACGGATACTCACCCGGTTTACGGCCACGGCTGTTCATAGCGGCATTGACAAACAAAGGCACATCATAAATTCCGCGAGCCGCTTCTGCCATGCGTCCGACATATCCGGCATAATGCCATGCCATGAATATTTCATCCGTATAGATGTCTTCCCCAAAGACTTCTGTCCATGTACCTTTGGTCCGGAATCCGTTCCTGCCCCATTTCTCAATCATATATGGATGAAGGTCATCCTTTTGCGCAACAAGATATGACATCAGCTCCGATGGTACAGGAGAGTTGAAATGTCTGTCCGCAATCTTGGAATGGTCGCGTGCGGCCTCCAGCATGCCAATCTCATTCTCAATCTGAATCATGATTACCGTACCATGATCCTTGTCCACTTCTGCAATATGGCCAAGCCATGAGGAAAATGCCCTGTTATCTGCTCTGAAGACATTTTCAGAAAACGAACTGGCAATCTCCAGCGGTTTTCCTGCCTCTGTATATGCGCGAGGATATTTCTTATAATCTGTCTTAAACCATGACGGAGCATAACAGCTCATTGAATTCTTCCATGCACCGAACCAAAGAAAAACAACCTTGAGGCCGTTTGCTCTGGCCTCCTCAAGGACTTTATCAGTCAGAGAGAAATCGAACTCACCCTCGACAGGTTCAGTGAGATCCCAATAGGTCGGCACAAGAACAGTATTCAGACCCATCCTGCTAAGTTTAGGGAATATTCTTTCCATATCCTCAGGACATGCAGCAGAGGAGTTTCCAAGCTCACCTCCCAGAATGATGAAAGGCTTGCCATCCACAGTCAGCTGCACTGCATCACCTTGAACATGCAATCCGGCGGATTGGGCAGATAAATTCACTGAAACCACTAAAATAGCTAAAACAGACAGAATGTTTCTCATATCAATTCGCATTAATGTTTCATACTTTGCAAAAGTAACCATAAAATTCGTATTTTTGTAATCGTACCAGATATTCGGAACATGAGAAAAATATTTATATGCCTGCTGGTTGCAGTTTCTGCAACGGCCTTCGCCCAGACAAAAAGAATGGCCGTAACGGCACTTTCGGAGAATATGATGAGACTTGAACCCGATTATGAATCTCCTCTCGAAACCCAGTCGTTGATGGGAACGGTCGTGGAAATCATCGGAGAAGAAGGCTACTGGAGGCAGGTGGTCACTCCGGAGCCATACACGGCATGGTGTACAGACCTCGGGCTTGTGGAGATGAGTGCAGAACAGATCAACGAATACAAGACAGCACCTAAATACATAGTTACAGCACAGCACAGCGGAGTGTACGCAACCCCGTCGTTGAAAGGGCGCAGGCTGTCGGACCTGTCGATGGGAAACCTTGTAAGGATCGTATATACCGAAGGAAAGAAGGTCAAGCCGTCAGTAAAGAAGAAATGGGCGGAAGTGATGCTTCCGGACGGCAGAAAGGGCTGGACACCGGCAGCAGACCTTGCGGTCTTTGGCGAATGGGCCGGAAAGCAGAAGATCACCCCTGACAATATCGTCAGCACTGCCATGACCTTCGAAGGCACTCCATATCTCTGGGGAGGTGCATCAAGCAAAGGCCTTGACTGCAGCGGTCTGGTAAGACTGACCTTCTTCATGAACGGACATCTTCTCCCGAGAAACGCATCGCAGCAGGTGAACTTCGGCAGGGAAATCATCATGGAATGTGACCACAGCATAACCTCTGATTCAGACAGACTTTACCAGGAGATGGTCAAAAGGACAAGGAATCTCCAGCCTGGAGACCTTGTATTCTTCGGATCTCGGGAAACATTCTGGTCAAAGGAGAAGATAACTCATGTCGGCATCTACATCGGAAACGGCAAGATAATCCATGCATCGCACAAGGTACGCGTAAACTCGCTCATACCGGGCGAGAAGGATTATTACGAGAATTCATACCGCCTGCTCAAGGCACGCAGATACATAGGATGGCAGGGCAACGGAATGCTGCCTGTCATCCAGAGCCCGGCTTATTTCCTCTGGTAGATTTTATCCTTCCGGATAGAATTTCGAGGCCACAGGAAGGCCTGAAGGTATCACGAAGTGATGTCCTTCATCTTTCCATCTGTCCTCGTCCCATTCAGGACTGACATACTGTCCCTCATGGTCTGCAAGGAAAGACAGATAGGTTATCTCAAAACCCTGTGCAAGATACTGCGACTCATAGAAAGTCTGGACTTCATACAGGGCATCCACGGCATCACGGCCACATAATGAAGACAATCCGCTTTCATAAAGACGCTCGCGATCGGCTCCATAGATATCCGTCGCACAGGCAAGGATCTTCAGGTCATTCTGCTCCGCCATCGCACGAGAGTATTCATGAAGGTAGCGGCTGTCTGTCTTCAGATGTACGATTCCTCCTGTCTTGAGGAAATTACGGTAACGGTTCATGAAGAGAGGGGCGGTAAGACGCTTCTTCTCCCTGCCGATCTGCGGGTCGGCAAATGTTATCCATATCTCAGCAACCTCGCCGGCAGCAAAAAGGGACTCGATGAATTCGATACGGGTACGCAGGAAGCCTACATTCTTCAGACCATGCTCTTCCGCATACTTGGCACCCTTCCAGAGACGGGCGCCCTTGATATCCACACCTATATAATTGAATGAGGGATTGCGTTCGGCAAGATCCACGGTATAGTCACCCTTGCCGCAGCCCAGCTCGACGATTATAGGATTGCCATTACCGAAGAAATCACTTCCCCAGCGTCCCTTCAGAGGATGGTCGCAGTTCAGGACCTCAGATGTAGCAGGCTGAACCAGACATCTGAAGGTCTCGTTCTCCTTGAATTTACGAAGTTTGTCTTTTCCCATTTTTCTTTCCGTTACCTTCCTTCTTCTGTCCGCCTCCACGGGACTTCTTCTTTTTCTTGCGCCTGCGGGACTCGTCGAACCGGTTGATAGCATCGTCGCCGACAGCAGTCACGAATTCAGGAGCGACAGATGCGGCGTCCTCCTTCAGCGAAGCCGGTTTCTCACCGTTGCGGTTCATACGGATTATATCCCAAACATCCTCGGCATAGAGCGGATACAGATTCGCAAGAGACTGAGGGTCATATGAGAAGTACATGATCTCGCGAAGTATATCAGTCTTCATCAGATATGCAAGTCCGTCCTCGAACTCCAAAGGATTATGAACCTTCGGAATACGCGACTGGGCATCCATGTAGGCTGCAGTCTCATAATTGAGGCAGCACTTGAGCTTTCCGCACTGTCCTGCCAGTTTCTGAGGATTCAGCGACAGGTCCTGACAACGTGCGGCAGAAGTCGTTATGGACTGGAAGCTGGAAATATAGTTGGAGCAGCAGAGTTCGCGTCCACATACTCCCAGACCTCCTATGAGACCTGCTTCCTGACGGGCACCGATCTGCTTCATCTCTATCCTGATACGGAATTCCTCAGCGAAAACCTTGATCAGCTGACGGAAGTCCACACGTCCGTCAGCGATATAATAGAATATGGCCTTGGTGCCGTCTCCCTGGAACTCCACATCGCCTATCTTCATCTCAAGACCAAGTTCAGCAGCAATCTGGCGTGATCGGATCATTGTCTCATGCTCCCTGGCAATGGCCTCCTGCCATTTCTCGATATCGAAAATCTTTGCCTTACGGTATATCTTCTTGAATTCGAATGTTTCAGGGTTTATCCTCTTGCACTTCATCTGACGGCCCACAATCGGTCCTTCCAAAGTCACAATGCCAAGATCATGTCCATTCGCCGCCTCCACAATGACCATGTCACCGGTCTTTATGCTCTGACCGGAGGCATTCCTGTAGATACCCTTTCTTGTATTCTTGAAACGGACCTCAAAATAATCCTTATACTCCTCCTGATTCACACCGGCAAGCCAGTCGTAGACCTCAAGCTTGCAGCATCCCTGACGATAAGTGCAGTCAAGCTCGCCGGTCTCGGCACGCTCCACCACACATCCGCGTGAACAGTCGTATCTTTTTGATTCTGATGATTCTGTCATATACTAAAAAACATACGGTTGACAAGGTCGCAGAAAAGAATCTTGGAATTCACATTCCTGTCTATCATATATGAGACCTTCTCTATATTTGTTATAGTCTTCGAACAGAACTTGCGACCGCATTTCTGCGCCATCTCCGAATAAAACGCATCTTCCTCCTCCGGAACGGCTGCTATCTGCGGAAGATTCTGCTGAAGCATGAATATCTTTCTTAAACATTTGCCTGCAAAGGTACAAAAACCTTTCTGTTTTTCACGCGACTCCAGAGATGCTATCTGTTCTCCGCATTCCAGGGCAGACGAAAGATCGCGTGATACAAGTGCATTCATGAGGTCTGAGAACAGGTCCATGAACCTGTCATATTCCTCCTTATCCCCTATCATACCGAGAGCCGCCCCTACGCTTCCGCCTGAAACAGCGGCCTTCTCCGCAGCTTCCGACGGTGATATCCCCATCTTGCCGACAAGGACTTCCTGAACCTCATCCCTGCTTAAAGGAAGCACCCTGAGGCTCTGACAACGTGAAAAGATAGTCTGAAGGACCTTCTCCGGAGCATGGGTAATGAAGAGGAACACAGTCTTTTCAGGGGGTTCCTCAACCATCTTGAGGAGTCTGTTCGCAGTCTCCTGGTTCATCTTTTCAGGAAGATAGAATATCACCGCCTTGTATCCGTCGGCAACAGCCGTAAGCGATAGCTTGCCGATGATTGACCTGGCTTCAGCCACAGCGATCAGACCGCTCTTGCCCTCTATACCTAAAGCCTTCTGCAGATCCGCCTCCATGAAATAAGGATTGGAGAGAGCCAGCTCGCGCCAATACTTTATATACGACTCCGACGTAGGCTTGTCATCAGAAGCCTTCGGGCCCTTGTTTACCGGAAAGACAAAATGGACATCCGGATGCACAAGCCTGGACATCTGACGGCACGAAGGACACTCTCCGCAGGAATCGCCGTCGTGAGGATTGGAACAGTTCAGATACTGGACATAGGCAAGTGCGAGAGGAAGGGCTCCACATCCCTCATTTTCATAAAAGAGCATGGAATGAGCCACCCTTCCGCTGTCCGCCATGGACCGGAGAGCTTCTGTCGCCGCAGCGTTTCCTATGATATCCGAAAACTTCATTACATCATTCTGTCCGCTGTAAAATATGCAAGTTCCACCAGACTGTTCCTTGCCTCGGATTCAGGGAACATATCCAGTGCACATACTGCCTCCGCCACATAGGCATTCAATCTGGACACCGAATACTCCAGACCACCGTTATCCTTTACGAACTGCACGATCTCATCCCTGTATTCAGGATGGGAAGCTATATCAGAAATCCTGCTTCTTATCTCAGCCTCCTTCCTGTCATCCACATTCGCAAAGGCCCCAAGAAGCGGCATCGTCATCTTCTGTTCAAGGATATCGGCACCCAGAGGCTTGCCTACCGCATCGGTACCTGCATAATCCAGAATATCATCCTTTATCTGGAAAGCAAGTCCCAAGGCCACGGCATAGTCTTTCGCCGCCTTTGTCATATCTTCCGATGCATTCGCAGAAATTGCAGCCGATACACATGCAGCCTCAAACAGTGAAGCTGTCTTGTTATATATGATCCTCAGATAATCACTCTCGTCCGTGTCACCTCTCTGGGCCTTCTGAAGCTGGAGCATCTCCCCTTCCGCCAGATCGCTCAACGTCTTTGCAAATATCCTCATGACCTTGGAATATCCATCCTCCACTTCAAGAATCAGCTCCATCGCCTTTACAAGCCAATAATCGCCCACCAGTACAGATACTGAAGGTCCCATGAGGGACATTATCGTCGGTACACCTCTCCGCTTATCGCTGTCATCAGCTACATCATCATGAAGGAGGGTCGCATTATGGAGAAGTTCTGACGCTGCCGCATACTTTATGGCAGCATCCGAAATTATTCCGCCAGAGCACGCCTTTGCCATCAGAAGTGTCAACATCGGCCTCAGCTGCTTACCCGAATGGGAAAGGATGGAATCATTGGTCGTGTTCAGAAGTCCGATATCGCTTTTCAGGGAAGAAGCGATCTGATTCTGCACGGCCAGCCAGTCCACGCCAAGATATTCCTTTATTGCCTTTATATCCATCTTATTCCTGTAACATTTCAAGCAGATGATCCGGGGTACCTGCAAAGATTATCTTATCCATCGTCTCCTGAGAAAGCATCCTCTCGTCAACATAATGCTGGAGAAGCTTTCTCAAAGGTTCGTAAAATCCGTCATGATTCAACAGGAAGATACGTCCGTCATATTGTTTCAGATGTATGCATGCAAAGGTGTCCATGATTTCGTCCAACGTACCGATTCCTCCCGGCAAAGCCACAACTGCGGCTGTACCTTCCCTAAGGATAATCTTCCTTTCGGCCATTGTATCCGTCCAGATGACTTCCGTAAGGTCCGGATAAACATGCTGCTCCATGAAACGTGGGATCACGCCCTTATGATAGCCGCCGATAGAAGCCAGCTCATCGGAAATCTCCCCCATCGTACCTTTCACAGTACCACCTGTTATAATACCGTATCCACACAACGAAGCCGCCCGGACAAATTCCCGGGCGACTTTGTTGTATTTCGGGTCTATTTCAAAACTTGCGGAGCAGAACACCGCGATCTTTCCTTTCATCATCCTAGAAGAAGAAAGCAAGATGTACGGAGATTCCGCCGAAGGTCTCGTTTTCAGACTTCAGATCATCAAGCTTGATTCCGGTGAAATCCTTAAGGCTTCCAAGAGTTCCGAAATTCCAGTTGTAACGTACTATCACCTGAAGTTTCCACACATCAAGTCCGGCACCTACACCAAGGCCATACTCGAAGGCGTTCTTTCCCTTGTCTTCTGCAGAGACGCCCAGTACTTCTCCCTTCAGCTTGTTCACAAGAGAGTATCCGACATAAGGTGTCACATCCAGGAAAGGTCTGGCAACAAGAAGATCAGGACCCCACTGAACAGATACAGGAAGATTCAGAGAGCCGACAGTCTGTGTCACATTGACGCTCTCGACGCCGATCAGAGCCCCTTTCTGGGAATATACCAGAGCCGGCTGGAGAGAGAATCCGAGAGGAAGGTCAAGATTGTATGTCAGTCCCACATTCCATCCTGCCTGCGCATCCATCTTCACATCCTTGATCTTTGCGGAATTGAAGTTCAGGCCTCCGGTAACTCCGAATTTGCCTCCTGCAGACGCCTGTACCGAAAAGAGCATCATGGCCGCAGCCAATGCTGTAATTAACTTCTTCATGGTATTTGTAAGTTTAATTGTTAAGCCAGAGCATCCAGTTTAGCAGCAAGATCGGCTTTTGAAATCACTCCGACATGTCTGTCGACAAGTTCGCCGTTCTTGAAGAAAAGAAGGGTAGGGATGCTCCTGATATTATAGTTCATCGGTGCATCATCACACTCGTCCACATTGCATTTGCAGACAAGAGCCTTGCCTTCATATTCAGCGGCAATCTCATCAATCACAGGAGAAATAGCCTTGCATGGTCCGCACCAGGTTGCCCAGAAATCGACAAGAACTGGCTTGTCTGTATTCAAAGTTTCTGCGAAATTCGCATCAGTAATCACATGTGCCATAGTATGAAAATTAAAAATTCCAATCGCAAATATAAAAATTTACAACTGGAATTACAATAATGATACCTGTTAAACTAGTAGTATTTTTCTACATTCCAGGCAAATGCCCTGATGCCCAGATCAGGAGTCTCCTCATCCATGGCACGAAGCCTTGCGAGTATGTCGTCGACCTTTTCATCAGGAACGAATGTCAGGATCGCATTGTTCATCACAGGCCATGCATGGTTACCCAGATGCGGCTCGCCGTCATATCCTCCACGTCCGGCGATATCCTGCCACATTGTGAATCCTCTGCATCCCATTTCCTCGAGAGCATCAGCTATCTCCATATTATATGCCTGGTCATAGGCAACAAAAATTCCTTTCATGATAATTTCCTTTTAAATTATGCATTCTTTGCAAGCTTGCGGGCCTTGCGGCGCTCCTGCCATGATGACATCGAAGCGTATACGGTAGGAATGATCACAAGGGTCACGAGGGTAGAAACCGAAAGACCCCAGGCCACAACCATACCGAGTGAACGCCACATTTCCGATCCTTCACCCCGTCCGACAGCCATAGGAATCATACCGAGAACTGTGGTAAGGGTTGTCATGAGGATAGGACGGAGACGGGACTTGGCAGCGATCACAGAAGCCTCAGCCACACTCATTCCACGCTCCTGCATGAGGATTGTGTAGTCGATGAGCACGATACCGTTCTTCACCACGATACCCATGAGGATCAGGATACCGACCAGACCCATCGCACCGAGAGGTGTTCCTGTAACGAAGAGTCCGAGAAGCACACCCACGAACGCAAACGGAATCGAGAACATGATCACGAAAGGACTCATGAACGATTCGAACTGCGAAGCCATCACGATGTATACGAGGATGATGATCATTACGAGGAGCATGATCAGGTCTCCGAACATCTCCTGCTGGTCTTCATATGAACCGCCTATCTCGACTGAAAGTTCCGAAGGAATATCAGTATCGGCAAGAAGCATGTCTGTAGCCTCAACCGCATCAGAAAGAGCGACGCCGTCTGTAACAACTCCGGATACAGTAATCACACGCTCACGGTTCTTTCTGGTGATCGAAGGAGGGGTAAGGGATTCCACGACTGTTCCGAGATCCCTGATACGCACGCCCTGACCCATGTTGTTGTAGATCAAGATATTCTCGATATCCTCGATACCTGTTCTGAATTCAGGGGCATAGCGTACACGGATATCATACTCGTCACCGTCCTCACGGTAGAATGACATGGTCGAACCGTTAATGGCAGCGCTGAGGTATGATGCTGCAGTGGTGCTGTTCAGACCGTTGACAGCGAGTTTCTCACGATCGAAGTCCACCTGATATTCAGGAATATATTCGTCACGGCTGATGATGACCTGGGCAAAATCACCTGATGCGATCATCTTGGCCTGTACTTCCTTTGCAACAACGTCAGTTGTCTCGAAATCATATCCGTAAATCTCGACATCAACAGTAGAGGCACCTCCCATTCCGCCACCACCTTCCGTAACACGAATCTTTTTGAATTCCGGATAGTCTGCAAGTATTCCACGGATCACATCTGCAATCTGAGCTGTCGAACGTTCGCGGTCTTCCATACTTCCGACATTGATGTTGAACGAAACCACATGGGTACCGTTGTTCTGCATTGCGGCGAACGAGTTGTCGGAGTCAGCCTGTCCGAAAGCATATGAACAATTCACGATTTCCGGAATTGCCGCATCGAACTTTCCGTAAAGTTCATGTGCCACACCCCTTGTGATGTTCTGACCGGTACCTGCAGGGAGCTCCAGCTGGAGGGTGATACGTCCGTCATCTGATTTCGGCATAAACTCAGTCTTCATGCTTGGACCGATGAGGCCGACAGTAACCACGAAGACTGCGAGTGAAATGAGAACAACGATCGTTCTGTGACCTACACACCAGTTGATCAGACGGCTATAACCCCTTGAAATCACATCAATCAGCTTGTTGAAGTTACCGAAGATAAGGTCGTGCAGCTTTCCGTGTTTAGGCTTGAAACGTAGGAACTGCGAACAGAGCATAGGGATAAGGGTAAGCGCACCGATTGTAGACACTATCATGATGATGCTGGTAATCCAACCCAACTGCTTGAACATCAGACCGGCCATACCTTTGATCATGGTAAGAGGGAGGAATACGGCAAGCATTGTCAATGTCGAAGCGATTACGGAAATACCCACTTCCTGGGTCGCATGGACAGCGGCCTCCTTAGGCTTGGCACCTCTCTCCAGATGGGTCGAAATGTTCTCAAGTACCACGATGGCATCGTCCACAACCATACCTATGGCTATCGATAGTGAAGCCATCGAGACGATATTCAGAGTGTTTCCTGTTGCCCAAAGATACATCAGGGATGCAAGGAGGGAGATAGGGATCGAAAGCACGATGATGAATGTCGCACGCCATCTTCCGAGGAAGAGATAAACCACAACCATCACGATGAGGAAGGTCACGAGAATCGTTTCCTTCAACGAATTGAGTGTGTTGATGATGTTGTCCGAACCATCTACCACGGTCTTTATCTGAATATCAGAAGGAAGTCCCTTTTCAATGGTCTTCATAGCCTTCTTGACACCCTTTATCACATTAACAGTGTTGGCATCGGCCTGCTTCTGAATCACGATCTGGGCACCCTGGATACCGTTGATGTATGACTCCTGATATCTTTCCTCAACTCCGTCGACTACTCGGGCAACGTCACGGAGATAGATGGTCTTGCCGTTTACATGACCTACGACAACATTGAGCATCTCATCAGCAGCATTGAACTCCTTCTCGACACGGAGGGCATAAGCATTCGATCCGATATCGATGGTACCTGACGGTACGTTCTTGTTTTCTGCAGCGAGGATCTGCGAGATTCCGGCCACTGTAAGTCCGTAAGCCTCAAGCTTGTTAGGGTCACAATATATCTGAATCTCACGCTGTGGGGCACCGGCGATGGATACGGTACCCACACCTGAAACTCGCGCAAGAGGGGTCGCGACCTTCTCGTCAAGAATCTTGTCAAGAGCCTGGTAACTCTGCTCTGCAGTCGCTGCCATGATCATGATAGGCATGTCGTCAGCACTGAACTTGAAGATGACAGGAAGGGAAGCACCGTCAGGAAGGACGGAGTTCACCATGTCGAGCTTGTCACGGACATCGTTCGTAGCTACATCGATATCGACTCCTTCCACAAACTCGAGAGTAATGAGCGAAATATTCTCCTTTGAAGTCGAACTCATGTCCTTAAGGTCACTCACACCGTTCAGGGAGTTCTCGAGAACCTTGGTAAGATTGGTCTCGATATCCTCCGCACTGGCTCCCGGATACGAAGACATGACCATGACCACGTTCGCATCGAATTTAGGGAACCTGTCCAAAGATATGTTTATCAGCGAGAAAATACCGAAGATCGCCATCGCTATGAAGACAAGCGCGGTGGTCACCGGATTATTGACCGCTTTTCTGTATATGCTCATATTTCCTTTACTCGTTTACTGTAACCTTAATACCATCCTTAAGACGGATCATACCGCCAGTCACGATCTTCGCACCGTCGGTAAGACCTTCAAGAACCTCATATTCTGTTCCCATACGACGACCGAGAACGACCTTCCGGTATGTAACTGTTCCGTCAGCATTGAGAACGTATACGAATCTCTCGCCTGATCCCTGCTGCTTCACGACAGCTACGTCAGGGATGACTACATTGAAGTTAGAGCCGAAGTCCACGGTAACACGGGCGAACATTCCCGGACGAAGAGTGTTGTAGTTGTTCTCCACAACAACCTCTGCTGTGAATGTGCGTGTTGCAGGGTCGATTGTAGGGTAGATCTTTCCTACCTTTCCGTAGAATGTCTTGTCAGGAATGGCATCGGCTGTTATTGTAACGGCATCGCCCTTCTTGACCTTGCTGTAGTCTGACTCTGAAATACCTACAAGAAGCTTCACTGGCTTGATCTGCTCGACTGTATAGATCGGAGCGCTCATGGCATACATGTCACCTGCATCATAGTTCCTTGCTGTCACCACTCCGTTCACAGGGCTGCGGAGAACTGTATTCTCCTCAAGGTTCTCAACCTGGCTCTTTGCCACGTTGTATGCAAGTTCAACAGCATCGAAATCTGATTTTGAGATTCCGCCTGTCTGGTAGAGAGTCTTGAGGCGCTGAAGCTCGACCTCCTGATTCTGGAGCTGGAGCTGGGCCTGAAGAAGCGATGTCTTGTCCATCTCTGCAAGAACCTGACCCTTGGTAACGAAATCACCGATCTCCACATTGATCTTTGTGATTCTTCCTGACATCTGAGGAGCGATATTGTTCTTCACATATGCCTGTACTGTCGATGTATAAGTCGACAACTGGGGAACTTCCCTTACTGAAACCTGCTCCACAGATACTGTTGGAGCCTCATCAGCCAAGGCAGTCTCTGCCTGCTGAGCACCTTTGCTTGCACTGTTGCCGCACGAAGCCGCCATGATGACAGCGAGGACAGAAAGTGCTGATCTGAAAATAGTCTTCATATTTTTCTTGATTATTTTATTCTATTAGTTGATGAAATCCTGACCAAGCGCCTGTTCAAGCTGGGTCTTGGCTGTAAGGAAGTTCAGAATGGCCTGTGACTCTGCCAGACGTGACTGTGTCAGAGCAAGCTGGGCATCGTTAAGTTCTATCAGAGTACTGCGTCCGACCTTGTAAGAAGCTTCGGTGATGTCATATCCCTTCTGCGCTGAAGCCACCGCATCCTGAGCAGCATAGTAGCTGTTCATGCTTGTCTCCATGGTCGCAAGATTCTGACGGATGGCGATCTTAAGCTGACGCTCGGTGTTCAGAGTCTGAAGCTTTACCTGATCATACTGGTTCTTGGCCTGACGTATCTGCTGATAACGCTTTCCGCCGGCAAAGATCGGAATATTGAGACTGAAGCCTACAACAGCATAAGGAGTCCAACGATACTCACTGAAATTGAAGTCGTTGGTCATTGCATTCATACTGTAGTTGAACACCATTGAAAGAGACGGAATATTGGCATACTTCTGGAGTTTGAGGGTCTCGGAAAGCATCTCCGCCTGAATAGCAAGCTGCTTCATGGTAGTATTGCGGTCAAGAGAAACTTCCTGGTTCTCATTGATATCGTAAAGCATATGCTCTGCATAGTCAGACAACTTGCCTGCCACATCAAGATTCATATCAAGATCCACCCCGAGTACAGCCTTGAGCTGCCACAACGCAAGGATTATGGAACTCTCGGCATTGTATACATTAGGGACTGCATTCGCTACTGTTGTCTTTGCTCTGATGAGGTCCATCTCAGAAGCCTTCTGAACATCATATTTCTTCTGGGTCTCTGCAAGATTCTGAATTGCATTTTCATATACCTGCTTATATACCTCGAACGCTTCTTTCGCCATCAGGGTAGAGAAGAATGCACTCTTTACCTGAGTCACCATGTCAAGACGCGACGAACGCGCTTTCTCCACAGCAAGCTCCACATCAAGTCCTGAAATCTTCAGGCTTTTCCAAAGTTGTGCGTTTACAAGAGGCATGGATGCCGATATTCCGGCACTGAAGTTATTCCAACGACCCACCTCGAATCCGCCTCCGTTCGAAGAAGACGAACCTGCATCCACTGAACCTTCACCACCGGAAGGAGGTGTCGTACCTTCGCCGCCCTCACCGCCTGCGGCACCGCCGCCCATGGATCCTCCGAGAGCGCTCATATCAAAATCCATGTACATCACCTGCTTCTTGATGGTTCTCTGGAATGAACCGGAAGCATCAATCTGAGGGAAAAGGGATGCATATGTACCTTTCTTGGCAAAGCCTGTCCTCTGAATCTCCATGTCAGCGACCTTGACTGACACATTCTCGCTCAAGCCGATCTTGAGCGCCTGTTCCAAAGTGATCACAACAGGTGTTTCCGCCGAATCCGCAGCCTCCAGTATTGTCTGGACTTCAGGATTTTCCGTCTTATACTGCGCAGTGGCAGAGAAAGACGCAGCAAGAATTCCTGCAATTACCGCTGTTGTTACCGCTAATTTTTTCATCATTTTAAAAATATACACTTTATACACGATTTTCAAGGCGCAAAAATACAACAAATTTCAAGCCATCCTAACACTTGTTTTGGTCTATATTTATATAGATTTGGTTCATATTGCTAATTTATGTAGATTTGTACCGGCAAATGATATAAATGGGAGAACGGAAACATAAACAGGATAAGCCGGCGGTCATTTTCGGAGCCAAAAACATCACCAAGCTAGGCTATATTGACGATTACATATTCGCCTATGAGATACAGGGCGAAGACCATATCGTCTACAGCAAACCGAGGAAACCGAAATACCACATGGTCGTGATCGTCATCGACGGATATATCAGCATGGTCATAAACGGCGAGAAATTCCGATTCGGAAAAAACACATACATAAATCTTCCGACATGGTCGGACATCTATGAAATCGAATACGGCGACTCATTCCACGCAATGGTGACGGCTACCGACAAGAGCATAGTCGAAGACATCTTCCGCAACAGAAACCCTTTTCCCCCGGACTTCAAGTTGAGAATAGACCATGGACTTGGAGCAGAGATCATTGAAAAGAGCGACATGATGACCTTATGCAAGGACATAAGGAACATGATAGACTCCCTGTCCAACAGCAGACATTATTTCGCAGAGGAGATCAACTATGCATATTTCTACATACTTCTGACGGATATGGCGGACATGGTATGGAGAAGATACGGAAGCTATGAGCCGATTCACCATACGGAGATGAGCCGTGCAGACGGCATACTGAAAGAATTCGCAGAGCTTCTCGCCAACAACATCCAGACCGAGACAAACATCGGTTTCTATGCGGAAAAACTATGTATATCAAAGCAATACCTGTCACTCATAGTAAAGGAGAAGATGCGTGTCACAGCCGGTACGTTACTATCGTCAATGCGGACAGAGATTGCAGCCAGACTGTTGAGGAATCCTGAACTTACCATCCAGCAGATTGCGGAAAGGCTCTCATTCTCGGACCAGTCCTCTTTCGGGAAGTTCTTCAAGAAACATACAGGAGTATCACCGTTGAAATACCGTCAGAATCTCAGGAAAACCCTTTTGACCCTGCGTTCTAAAGAGATCATCGACAGCAGGCTGATGGATATCAGCTAAACCTCTGCCGTCACGTCAAGCCACTCGTATTCCCCGCCCCAGATTTCAAGAAACGTCATGAAGTCCTTGTTGGAAAGGACGACACTGGCAGTGTTGTCGCATGGGTGGAAGCTTATCCTTTCCGCAGTCTGAAGATCCTTGTCAAGAAACAGCTTCACCCTGTGACCGTTTGGGAAATGTTCCTTCGTAAGTTCCTTTGTCTCAGGATCATGGATCAATCCAAGCGGAGATACGGATCCGGGAAGAAGTCCGAGGCAACGCTCCATCCTTTCGGCTGATGCGAAGGAGAGCTTTCCCTGCTTGAGCATGTGTTCAAGAGAATGGATAGCCAGTTCCTTGTGGCACTCGAAGACCACAAGATAATGGCGGTTACCCTTGTGATTGCGGAAAAAGAGGTTCTTGCAGTGGGTCGAATCTATCTCCTTCCAATATTCAAGAGCGAGCTCTATCGTCGGGAGTGGCGGGTGGGTATGAAGCTTATATTCCAGGCCGTTGCCTTCGAGGAATGTCAGGACCTCGTCTATTCTAGGATTTCCTGTCATTTGATCAGACTTTTTGCATAATGGGTAGGAGCAGCCTTCTTCTTTTCGGGATGTACTATCATGGCAGGTTGTTTCCTGATATGACTATAGACAAGGAATCCTATTCCAAGAAGGACGAAAGGTATGCTTAGCCACTGGCCCATGTTCAGAACCATGTCCTGTTCGAAACCGACCTGAGGTTCCTTGATGAACTCGATGAGGAAGCGCATTCCGAAACATCCGATGAAGAATGTTCCGATGAAGAATCCCCTGTGGAGTTTCGGGAGACGGTATTTGTACATCAGGATCTGGAAGACGCCCAGAAGGAAATAACTCAATGCTTCATACAGCTGTGTAGGATGTTTCGGTTCGGTCTCGCCTCTCAGTTCGAAGATGAAGCCCCAAGGAAGGGTCGTGACATCTCCATAAATTTCCGAGTTGCAGAGGTTTCCAAGACGGATGAATGTAGCGGCAAAGCAGACCGCAATGGCAAGATGGTCCAGAATCCACACAAAATCAAAGTCATATTTTCTGCCATAATGCTTTGCAAACCACCACATTGCGATAAAGAGGGCTATAGTACCTCCGTGACTTGCAAGACCACCTTTCCAAGGCATGAAGATCTCCCAGAAACCTTTCCAGCTTCCAAGATAATAATCCGGCTGGTAGAAAAGACAATGTCCCAGACGGGCACCGACTATGGTACCGATGAGCAGGGTATAAAGAAGCGGATCCAGAAGGGTTTCAGGCACTCCCTCCCTTCTGAAGAAGCCTCTGAATATGAACCATCCGAGGATGAATCCCGAAATGAAAAGAAGAGAATACCACCTTATCGAAACCGGACCGATGCTGAATATCTCCGGATTCACGCTCCAATGTATTGCCAATGTCTCAAACATGATCTTTATTTTTAACAGACTGCAAAGATAGCAATTAGACAGACATTCACGGATACAAGTACAAAAAAAAAATTGAGGCCCGTGTCCGGGCCTCAAGCAATCATATGTTTTTCAGATTATGCGCGGATAGCTGCGATACCAGGGAGTTCCTTGCCCTCGAGGTACTCGAGCATTGCACCACCACCTGTTGAAACATAGCTTACCTTGTCAGCATAACCCATCTGAGTCACAGCTGCAACTGAGTCACCGCCACCTACGAGGGTGAATGCGCCGTTCTCTGCCGTAGCCTTTGCAAGGATCTCGGCGATACGGTTAGTACCCTTTGCGAATGCAGGGATCTCGAACACGCCTACAGGACCGTTCCAGAGGATAGTCTTTGAGTTCATGAGAACCTCCTCCCACATAGCGAGGGTGCTTGGAGCTGCGTCCATACCTTCCCACTCGTCAGGAATCTCAGTATTGAGGCAGATCTTTGTGTTGGCGTCGTTAGAGAAATCGTCAGCAATGACAACCTCCTTTGAGAGATATATCTTTACTCCCTTCTCCTCAGCCTTCTTGAGTGTATCGAGAGCGAGCTGCATCTGGTCGTCCTCGCAGAGTGAACGTCCGATCTTTCCGCCCTGAGCCTTCTTGAATGTGTAGACCATACCGCCACCGATGATCATGTTGTCAACAGCGTCGAAGAGCTTCTCGATGATGGTGATC
>JAZNAW010000134.1:0-5365 GCA_045586745.1 Candidatus Cryptobacteroides sp. | reverse complement strand
TCTTGTCGAAACAGCCGAGGCATTGGGCCGTGTCAGGAAACATTATATCCAATGGACAAGATTGGCTGCTCCGGCGATTATCGTACCGTGGTATGCGTGGTGTATGTATGAATTCATCATGCTGGATAAACCGGGCGGGATTATCTTAGTGGTCTGTGCTACTGTCGGAGGCGTAATCGGAGGTGTGATAGGTCTCAGCATCAACCGCAAGATTGTCCGTCAGGCCAACGAAATCCTTTCTCAGATCGAAGAACTGCAGAAGGAAAACTGATTCAAGAGCTGGAATAAAGACCATGGCACTGGGAACAAAGTCATCTGCCATCCTGTGGGGCATCTTCTGGGTAGGCGAATGCCTGTCATCCATGATGTTCGGCTTTGCACGTGATCAGGTTGATATGATTTACGGCATGCCAGTCAGGTACTCCATAGACATAACTTGCATGAGGTTCGGTGCAGAGAGCGACAGGACGCCCCATTGCCTTGTGGCCCTAGAATTCCTTCTGGTATGTCTTGGTGTCGAATCCGTTCCTGAATGCTTTGGCCTTCAATGTGCAAGTGCCTGTTATTTCAACAGGACCGCTATAGACTGGCGAATCAGGGGTAGGCTCGCTTCCGTCAAGAGTGTAATGGATATCTACATCTCCCTGGATGTTGAGGAATGCCTCTACGCATGATTTTTTACTGTTCACTGCCGAACTTCCGGTTATCTGAAAGATATGTTTAGCATAATTGTATCCGGCGGTCTCGTAGATTGCACAGATCTCGTCAGCGCTGTCGAGGAATCTTTCCCAGTCCTTGTTTCCGCTCTCGCACCACTGGACCTCGCTGAGCGCCGCCATTCTCGGAAGAAGCATGTATTCGAGATGTTCGTCTGTTGCAATATATTCTGTCCAAAGGTTTGCCTGTACTCCTAAGATATGGGATTTTTCCTCTTCTGTCATGCCTTCGGCATAAGGTTCATAGGAATAGCATTTTTCGATAGGGATATATCCTCCGATCGCAAGTGGTTCATCCTCCTTGTCGAGAGTCTGGTAATAGTCGAGATAGAAGTGGGTGTTAGGAGTCATGATGGCGTCATTTCCCATCTGTGCTGCCTTCAGACCTCCGGCAGTTCCTCTCCATGACATCACGATTGCATCCTCCGATACTTCACCTTCAAGGATTTCGTCCCATCCGATGACTTTCTTTCCTTTTGTTTTCAGGAAGTCGGTCATCCTCTTCATTACGTAACTTTGAAGATAGTGCTCTGCCTGATATTCTCCCTTGTCCGTGAGACCGAGCTCCTTGATCTTTGCCTGGCAATGAGGACATGTCTCCCAATAAACTTTAGGACATTCGTCTCCTCCGATATGGAAATATTCCGAAGGGAAAAGATCTGCTACCTCCGCAAGGACATTTTCAAGGAAGACCATTGTTTCTTCCTTACCTGCGCAAAGTACTTCGTCTGCGATACCCCAACGTCCCCATACGTCATATGGACCTCCGGTACAGCCCAGTTCAGGATAGGCAGTCAGTGCTGCAAGCATATGACCAGGAAGGTCGATTTCAGGTATGACGGTAATTCCTTTGGCTGCTGCGTAATCTATGATTTCCCTTATCTGTTCCTGGGAGAACCAGCATCCTTCTCCGTATGGAGTGCCGTCATATTCACCGTTGTCATGCAGATGGCCGACCAAAGTCTGCTTTCTTATGGAACCGACTTCTGTGAGCTTAGGATATTTCTTTATCTCTATTCTCCAGCCCTGGTCGTCTGTAAGATGCCAGTGAAGGGTGTTGAGCTTGTGAATCTCCATCACGTCAAGATATTTCTTGACCATATCCATGTCGAAGAAATGTCTTACGACATCCATATGCATACCCCTGTATCCGAATCGAGGGGCATCGTCTATCCTGCAGCACTGAAGGGTCCAGTCTTCTTCCTTGGCCGGCTGGTCTCCGTAGATTGCTGCCGGGAGCATCTGCTTGAGTGTCTGGACCGCATAAATGAATCCGTTAAGGTCAGCGGCTTCCACAGTCGCTTTCTTTCCGGTGATGTCGAGGACATATCCTTCCGCTTTGATTTCAGGATTGACCTTGAATATGAAACCGGATCCGACTTTATCTCCAGATATCGTGCTCTCAACTCCGCTTATGAAGGACAGGTCTTCTGCAAATTTCTTTACGGCGTCCTTGGCAAGATCGTTCATTGCGGGATCGATCTGGAACATGGCACCTGCTGCATTGAAGTTCCCTGACTTCATCTGAACGCTGTTCGGATACGGAACGACTTCAATAGAAGCTTCTTTCGGAGTACATGAGGCCATCATGGCTGCCAAAAGGGTGATAAATAGAATCTTTTTCATATTATAATGCTGTTAACTTAGAATCAGAACAATGATCTGAGCAGATATGACCCTCAGGAATATTCCGGCAGGATATACGGTTGCGTACGCTACTGCCGGGTCTTCTCCATTTTCACCCTGACTTGCATATTCAAGAGCGAACGGATTTGCCATGCTTCCGCATATCATGCCCAGATTCTCTACATAATCAACCTTGAATACCTTTGCCGCAACGAAGGCGGTGACAAGTACCGGTATTACGGCGATGGCAATACTGACCAGCACCCATATGAGACCTTCCATTGTGAAGACGGTCGCAAAGAATCCTGCGCCGGCGCTCAGTCCCAGACCGGCGAGATATATGGTCAGTCCTAACTGACGGAGCATCAGATTTGCGCTCCGTGTCGTGTATGTAGCTATATGGAACCGTGGTCCGAAGGCTCCCATAAGGATACCGACGATTATCGGACCTCCTGCTATGCCTAGCTTGATAGGGGTGCTGATGCCGGGAAGGGCGATAGGTATGCTTCCAAGGACGAGGCCAAGGATGATGCCTATGAATATCGACAGAAGATTAGGGTTTGTCAGTCGTTTTGCCTCGTTTCCGAGGATGGCGCTTATATTCTCGATCGCTCTGGCTTCTCCGACGACAGTGAGCTTGTCTCCAAGCTGGAGTCGGAGATTTCTGGAAGGAAGCAGGTCAATGCCGGCTCTGTTCACACGGGTGATGTTGATACCGTATGAGTTTCTCAGGCGCATGTCGCCGAGCTTGACCCCGTTGTGTTCCGGTTTTGTGACGAGGATCCTGCTTGACACAAGCTGGCTGTCGATTGCGTTCCAGTCGATGTCCTTCTTGTTCCAGTCGATGTTCTCCTGCTGTCCGAAAAGCATCTTTATCTTTTCCACATCCTGTTTACTTGAGATCACGAGAATGTGTTCGTTCTCTTCAATAACGGTTTCGGATGTCGGGATTATGAGTTTCTCATTCTTCCAGATTCTGGAAATCACGAACTGACAGTCTGCGTTTTGACGGATATCCAGTATGCTCTTTCCGAATATTGCAGGATTGCTGACCTGATACTCTGCGATGAAGGTGTTGTCTGAAGACGGGTCATGTGCCGGTGTGGCATTTTTCGGAGCAAGAATCTTTCGAAGTGCAATCACGGTGATGATAAGACCTATAAGTCCGAACGGATATGCCACGGCACATGCCATTGCCATCCTGTTTGCGCCGTTAATGTTTTCAGGGTCCGCCTGAAGCAGGGCCTGCTGGCCTGCTCCCAGCATCGGTGTGTTTGTGACCGCTCCTGACAGGAGTCCTACCGTGTCCGCAACTGACATGTCGGTGGTCCAGAAAATGATTATGGCCATTAGCGAGCCCAGCAGAAGCAGCAGCAAGGAGAGAAGATTCAGCTTTACTCCTCCGTGTTTGAACGAGGAGAAGAATCCCGGTCCGACCTGTACTCCGAGTGAATATATGTATATTATAAGACCGAAGTTCTGTGCAAGAGCCAGCATCTCCGGGTCGATCGTGATCCCGAAATGTCCAGCAATGATACCTGCAAAGAATACGAAGGTCACTCCGAGCGATACCCCGAACACTTTGATCTTTCCCAGAGCCAGTCCTGTCGCACAGATGAGGGAGAGGATCATTACTGCCTGGATGAATGTATGTTGTGTGAAAAGTTCGTTAAGCCATTCCATGATTCTAATATAATAAAAGTCCGGCCAATGCTCCCAGTCCTATTGCGGAGAACGGACCGATCTTCTTGAAGTACAGGCCGATGAATGCGGCAAGACAGAGGACGTAACTTTTCCAGTCAATGAAATTGTCCGGAGTCGCCAGTCCCAATGCCGCTGTTCCTATGAGTCCGAGGACAGCAGGTCTCAGCCCTGTCATTATGCCTCTGAACATATAATGGTCCTTGAGTTTTTCGTATGCCTTGCAGATCGCCAGTACGATAAGGAACGATGGGAGCACGACTGCAAAGGTTGCTGTGAACGAGCCGAGTATGCACATGAACTCCGATGCGCCTGTGTTGGCGATGACATCATAACCAAGATATGTCGCGCTGTTGATGCCGATCGGGCCGGGAGTCATCTGCGAGATGGCCACTATGTCCGTGAAGGTCGTTTCATCTATCCAGCCGTGAACTGTCACAACCTGATTCTGTATGAGTGACAGCATGGCATATCCACCTCCGATGGTGAACATTCCGATCACGAAAAACGTTATGAACAGTTCAAAATATATCATGCTATGTGTTTCTCTAATCGACTGTCTGTCAGTCTTTTATGTATTCTGCGTGCTCCCCTTTGGCGGCATGTAGTTTGCGTAATATGTTGTGTTTCAACGATTTGTGTACCACGCTATAAAGAGCGATATCACGATTATGCATATCAGTATATATATAGGTGAAACCTTCATGAAGCATACGAGTGTCATCGATGAAACCACGATCACCCATGACCACCATCTCATGTTTGTCGCTTTTATCATATCGATCATCGGTACTCCGATAAGGGCCACTACCACCGGTCTGATTCCTTTGAACGCGCGTATCACATACTCGTTATCCTTGAATGAGGTGAAGAATATCGCTACGGCCAGTATTATCAGGAAAGGAGGAAGACAGCTGGCTATCGTCGCGACAACACTTCCTTTTGTTCCACGCAGCTTATGACCAGTAAGTATGGAGATGTTTACTGCAAACAGGCCAGGAGCTGTCTGCGCCAGAGTGATTATGTCGATGAAGTCCTCGTCCTTGAGCCATCCTTTTTCCGTCAATTCGCTTTTGATTGCAGCGATCATCGGGATGCCTCCTCCTATGGTGAAGGCTCCGATTTTTGCAAAAACGAGGAATATTTTCCAGAGTGAAACCACTTTTTGACAGTTTAGAGCGCAAAAGTAGAAAAAATATTCAAAAAAAACTTGAAAAAATTTGGAGGTTAAGAAAAAGTCCGTATCTTTGCAGCCCGTTTGAGAGAAAACGGCATAAAAAGTTCATTGAAAAGATTGAAGGAAAGTACAAGAAGCAAGTACC
>JAZNAW010000133.1:0-7826 GCA_045586745.1 Candidatus Cryptobacteroides sp. | reverse complement strand
CCATGACTTTAGTCAGAATGTTGTTGAGATAGAAGGACTCGAACCCTCACTGACAGAGCCAGAATCTGTAGTGCTACCATTACACCATATCTCAATTTGGCTTCCCGTTTGATTTTGGGACTGCAAAAGTACAAATGTTTTATTAAAATGCAAAACTTTTTTACACTAATTCTTTCATTTTTGTGTAAAACAACTCACATGACGGGCGTTTTTCTTACCCGTCGTGAGGGTGGATGTGCCATATATGCCGTCTGTGGCATGCTGGGGCTCATGACAGGCCGCAAAAATACCCGTTGTGAGAAAATTACAGCCGGTCGATGTATAACACTCCTTCCAAGTGGTCGGTCTCGTGCTGGAATATGACGGCGGTGAAGCCGCTTACCGTATCGCGGACCATCGGTATTTGCTTGCTGTCCCGGGACAGTGCCGTGATGTCCGCATATTCTATCACGATTTCCGTCGATCGGAGCACGTCGCCACGGCGGTCCGGAACTGAAAGGCAGCCTTCGGGACCGGCCGCCAATGAGTCCGAAGCCCATACGATGCTGATGTTCGGGTACACTTCAAAAGGTTCGCCTTCCTTGTCGAACCTCTGCACGGCCACAACCCTGCGGTTGAGTCCGACCTGCGGACCGGCGATACCGACTCCGTCCTGCGAAGGATGGGTGACGGTAGCGACCATCAGCCGGGACAGGGCCTCGTAGTCTGAAGAAAGCAGTGCGTCAGTTGAAAGGTCGGAAGACTTCGACCGCAGTACTGAAAGATCGGCAGAGTCGCGGATAGTAAGCACACGCATTGTGCCTTCAGGGACATCTGCCGCCAGATCTGAGACGGACCTGTGTATCAGGGCCCTTTCTTCAGACGTAAAGTCGCCCGGGTCCGCCGGACTGCAGCAGCAAAGGCATAATGCAGCAGAGAAAATCAATATCAGATATCTACCCATGGCTTCAGTCGCAGTCAGAACATTCCTCATTACGTCCGAGAAGGACTACAGCGTAGACCTCACATCCTTCTCCGCGTCCTACGAAGCCGAGTTTCTCTGTTGTAGTCGCCTTTACGGATACACGAGCCGGAGATATCCCCATGATTTCCGAGAGGCATCCTCGCATAGGTATGATGTAAGGCGCCAGTTTCGGGCGCTGCATGGCGATCGTTATGTCGGCGTTCACGACATGCCATCCTTCGGCAGAGATAAGCTCCATCACGCGGTCGAGCAGTATCTTGCTGTCGATTCCCTTGAACTCGTCAGAAGTGTCAGGAAAATGTTTTCCGATGTCTCCCAGAGCCAGTGCTCCCAGCAGTGCGTCGCACAATGCATGTATGGCAACGTCGCCGTCAGAGTGGGCGATGCAGCCTATAGGGCTTTCCACAAGCACGCCGCCAAGCCACAGGGGTAGTCCCGGGGCGAGGGCGTGTACGTCATATCCGTTTCCGATTCTAAAGTCCATATGGTTGATTTTTAATGCATTTCTAAAAAGATCCTTCACTTCGTTCAGGATGACGATGGCAAATGTAAATAAAAAACCGTAAATTTGCTCGTTAAACAATGAAAGAAACGATATGGGATTCAGTTTTAATTTTTTCGGAACTCAGGAAGTCCGCAAGTTCAGTTACAAGCCGCGCTTCTATGATCCGGAGACAGAGGAAAGAAGAAAGAAGTACGGAGACTTCACAAAGCCGAAGGATACTAAATATGTACCTGGACAGCATGTGAAAGGAAGTTTCCGTGACGGAAATTATCAGAGGACCAAGGAAGTAAGCCGTAACCAGAAGGCTATAGGTATGGTTACGATGGTGCTTCTTTTTGCAGTCGTATATCTTCTTTTCAAATATTTCCCACTCCTTATCGATTCCCTTGGAAAGTAGTATGGACATCAGGATATTGCCAAGCAACATAGCTAACATGATCGCCGCGGGAGAGGTCGTGCAGAGACCTGCGTCCGTGGTGAAGGAACTTATGGAGAATGCTGTGGATGCCGGTGCCGACCAGGTGACCGTCGTGATCCAGGATGCCGGAAGGACTCTGATACAGGTTATAGACAACGGTTGCGGAATGTCCCCTGACCAGGCTGTCCTCTGCTTCGAGCGTCATGCAACCTCGAAGCTCCAGACCGCCGAGGATCTTCAGAATATCCTGACCTTCGGTTTCCGTGGAGAGGCTCTTGCTTCGATAGCGGCGGTGGCGGAAGTCACCCTCAAGACCCGCAGGGAAGAAGATGAGGTGGGCTGTCAGGTGGATTTCGCAGACTCGCAGCATCTTGCGACAAATGAAGTATCTACAGCAAGAGGTGCCAATTTCAGCGTACGCAACCTCTTCTACAATGTGCCGGCCAGACGCAAGTTCCTCAAGTCGGACAATGTGGAGTTCAAGCATATCGTGTCGGAGTTCACCCGTGTTGCCCTGACGCAACCGGACGTAGGATTCACCCTTACCCACAACGGCAAGGATGTATTTGTACTTCGTCCGACCAAGTCACTGAAGGTCAGGATACAGAACCTCCTTGGAACAAATGTGGCAAACGATGTGGTGGATATCAATGCAGAGACATCCATAGCGACTGTACTCGGATATGTCGGCAGGCCTGATGCCGCTAAGAAAGGCCTTGGCAATCAGTTCTTCTTCGTCAACGGCCGTTTCTTCAGGAGTCCGTATCTCCATAAGGCTGTGATGAAGGCTTATGAGAACCTGATACCTGACGGGGTCACCCCTTCTTATTTCATATATCTTCAGGTGGATCCGCAGTCCATCGATGTGAACATCCATCCTACAAAGACGGAGATAAAGTTCGAAGACGACAGCGTGCTCTTTCAGATACTCTTCGCATGTATCAAGGAGGCTCTCGGCAAGAATTCATTCGGTGACAGCATAGACTTTGACCGTGAGGGGGTACCGGAAATCCCGGCTTTCGGCAAGAGCTTCTACGAATCACATCAGGTCAGCGAACCGCAGCCTGGTCTGGATCCTACATATAATCCGTTCGACAATGACGGCTTTGCATCCGTCGATTCGCCTTTCTTGAATGCTTTCCCTTCCGGAGGCTATGGCACAAGCCGTTTCGTCGAGAAGAAGGACGACTACGGAAAACTGTTCGAAGACAGGACTGCACCATCGAAGTCCGTCCTTGTCCTGAACGGAAAATATATAATGACAGCGGCAGGAAGCGGTCTTATGGTGGTGAATGTCCGCAGGGCGATGGAAAGGATACTCTATGAACGTTTTCTGGATGCCCTGTCACGAAATGCCCATGTGACCCAGACCGCCCTTTTCCCTGTGACTGTGCAGGTCGGGGTGGAGAACATGTGTCTTTTCAGCGAACATGCGGTCATGCTCGAGCGCCTGGGATTCGACATTACCCCGTTCGGAACGGATACCGTAGTGGTGAACGGAGTGCCGGAGGGATACAGTGCAGAGGCTGGAAAGGTTCAGTCTATGGTGGATGACCTCCTGCTGATACTTGCAGACGATCATAGTGCGCTTCCGGAGATGATGACTGCCAATATGGCATCCCGTTTCGCAATGCTTGGCGCGCTGAAGGGCGATCCTGTCACAAATCCGGTTGAGGCACAGAGGTTGATTGACAGTCTGCTGTCCTGCACAAACACTGAATTTACAAGCACAGGCAAGAGGATCATAAGTATGATTCCTACAGACGAAATAGACAAAAGATTCTAAACGAAATGAGTTATTATTCATACAACAGAGGAGGCGGAGGCTTCTTGAGCACAATCCCGACCGCTACGAAGAACATCATCATCATCAATGTTCTGGTGATGATCATGACATCCTTGAACGGTGATTTCATGTATGAGAAGTTCGCCCTCTTCTATCCGACTTCGCCATTCTTCCATTGGTGGCAGCCGGTGACGCACATGTTCATGCATGGCGGCTTCTGGCATCTCTTCTTCAATATGTATACCCTCTATTTCTTCGGCCGTGTGCTTGAAGAAAGGTGGGGCGCGAAGAAATTCCTGATCTTCTATTTTGTGACCGGACTCGGTGCCGCCCTGGTGCATACAGGAGTGGAATGGATCCAGATGAACCACTGGATGGGTCAGGTTGCAGAAGGTTCGATGGCGGCACAGGCGAAGATCCATGCCCTCAAGATGACTCCTACGGTGGGTGCTTCAGGTGCGATCTACGGCGTGCTCATGGGATTCGCGATGCTTTATCCTGATGCAGTCCTCACGCTGATATTCCCACCGGTATCGATGAAGGCGAAATGGTTCGTGCTTATCTTCGGAGGTATCGAGCTCCTTACCGGAATCACTGGCCTGGGCGGCGGAATCGCACATTTCGCCCATCTTGGAGGTCTCATCTTCGGATATCTCCTTATCATGTACTGGAAAAAGAAGCGTACCCTATACGGCAGGGACTACTAAAGAAAAGACCATATGGCCAGAAACAGGTTCTTCGGACTGACATCCCGTGTGCTGATGCTTATTGTGGCAGGGCTCCTGATCCTGTCCTATGCATCCATCGTGGTCAATCCTGCCAAGGTCTGGCTTATATCTCTGGTAGGCATATTCTTCGTTCCGCTCTCAGTTCTGAACCTCATATTGCTGCTCTGGGCGTTGAAACGTCGCTCGAAGTCATTCCTGATTCCTCTTCTGGCGCTTATGCCGGCATTTTTCTTCGTAGGCAGATATGTGCAAGTTGATTCAGATGAGGACAGAATAGCGAGGATGTCCCATACAGGAAATACCCTCAAGATCGTTTCTTACAATGTCGGCAGGTTCGCCCTTGACAAGGGGGAGTTCTCCTCCCGTTCCGACTGCGCGGATTCCGTGTTTGCTTTCATTCTTGATCAGGATCCGGACATAATCTGCCTTCAGGAATTCCATACATCCGATGTTGATAACATAAGGTCGCTTCTGCGTCGGAGGATGAGTGATTACAAGGCGGAGTACTATATGTTCCCGACGGGAAACGGAGCTTTTGGAAACGTGACCCTGAGCCGTATACCGGTAAAGGATAAGGGTGTGATAAAGTTTGACGGAAGCGCAAATCTGGCCATATATACGGATTACAGCTACAACGGACGCGACTTCCGCGTATACAACTGCCATTTCGAGAGTTACAACATATCGATGTCCGGTCTTCTCCGTGCCGTTACCGGCAAGAACAGCGGAGTGTTTGCAGAGACAGGAACCAAGATGAAGCGTTCGATCACCAGACGTCCGAAGCAGGTCGACCAGGTCTTCTCCGATATCGAGAAATGTCCGCTGGAATCATTCGTGTGCGGAGATTTCAATGACAATCCGATGTCATACACATACTGGCGCATGACGCGCGGACGAAAGGATGCCTTTATTGAGGCCGGCGACGGTTTCGGAGCGACATTCGCGACCTTATGGCCTGTTCTGAGGATTGACTATGTGCTTTTCCCGGAGCGTTTCGATGCGGTTTTACATGAAATCCCTCGTGTTCCGTATTCCGACCATTACCCTGTGATTACAGAGATTGAATTATGATGACAGAAATAAATAAAGCCCTGGAGGTGCTGCGAAGCGGCGGCATCATCCTTTATCCGACAGATACCGTATGGGGTATCGGATGTGATGCCACAGATCCCGAAGCTGTCGCAAAGGTATATGAGATAAAGAAGCGCGCGGACAGCAAGTCTCTAGTCCTGCTAGCAAGCGATATGGATATGATATGCCGGTATGTCAAGGAAGTGCCTGAAATGGCCGTCCAGCTCGTTGAGGTAAATGACAAACCGATGACCATAATCTATCCCGGTGCCATTACCGGCCCATCCCCTTCTGTCATTTCGAGCGAAGTCGAGAAATCTTTTCCGGCACTGCCGAAGGCTGACCGCCGTTGCCTGGCGTTCAACACTGTCGCTGAAGACGGAACTGTCGGAATAAGGATACCGATGATGGACTTCTGCCAGCAGCTTGTTGCCAGACTGGGAAGACCTCTGGTGTCGACCTCCGCCAACATCTCCGGAGAGGCGACCCCTAAGAAATTTGCTGAAATATCTCCGGTCATCCGTGATGCTGTGGACCATATAGTGGACCCTGCCCTCGAGCGTGGTGCTACCGGACGCTCTTCATCAATCATCAAGGTCGGACTGGACTACTCAATCGAAATCATCCGAAAATAGCGCACATTGTAACATATTGATTATCAACATAAAACGGAAAATCGCCTGCGTCATCTGCCGCAGGTGATTTTATGTAATATGCTGAGTGGTAATGCTTTAGATTTTTTGTAGAAGATGTTAAATGTGGTGGAAATAGACGGCGGCGACGGCTGTCAGGGCGGCGGTCTCTGTCCGCAGGCGTGAGTCGCCGAGGTGGACAGGGACGAAACCGTTGGCAAGGGCCAGTTCAGCCTCGGCACGGGAAAAGTCGCCTTCCGGACCTATCAGGACAACGATTTTGTCACCATCATACTCTGCAAGTACATCCTTGATGCTCCGGCGCGGAACCCTTTCATCTTCGAAGCAATATGCAATCATCTTCAATGGAGAACAGGATTCGTCATTCCCGGTTTGATCGGAAATCCCATGCTGTTCGATGAATTCCTTTACTGATACAGGTTCATTGACGGAAGGTACGGCAGCCTTGAGCGACTGCTTGGCGGCGCTGACAAGAATCTTTTCCAGACGGGCTGTCTTGAATACGCGCCTTTCGGAATGCTCACCTATTACTGGAGATACTTCGTCCATGCCGATCTCGCATGCCTTTTCCGCGAACCATTCATAACGGTCGTTGTTCTTGGTCGGACATACTGCCATATGAAGGCGATATGGATGGGAACCCCAGTTTTCCTCGGACGACAGCACCATGGCCTCGACACCTTTCGGACTGTCGGAAGTGATGCGGCATCGGTACAATGTTCCGCATCCGTCGATGACCGAAATCTCATCTGAGGTCCGGTGCCTCAATACCTTGATGCAGTGTCCTGATTCATCCTGGTCCAGACGGCAGATGCCTCCTTCTATGTCGCGTGAGTAGAAAAGTTCCATGAGTACATGATATGGTTCGGAGTGCAAACTTACACAAAAGATTCTTCACTTCGTTCATAAAGACAAAACGAAATGTTAAATTTGCGGTAATATGTATATAGGACTCATATCAGATACACACGGAGTGTTCGACGACCGCATCAAGGCTTTCCTTGAGCCGGTCGACCAGATCTGGCATGCCGGTGATTTCGGCGGAGGAATGGATCTGGCGGCGGAGATAGCTGAGTTCAAGCCTCTGGTGGGTGTGGCCGGCAACTGTGACAACCATGACCTTCGTTTCGAACATCCTCTCCATAGTTTCTTCGAATGCGAGGGCATGAAGATCCTGATGACCCATGTGGGTGGCTATCCGGGACGATATGACCTGAGAGCAAGGCAGCTTATTGACCGTTACCGTCCGGACATATTCGTATGCGGTCATTCCCATATCCTGAAGGTGGTGCGCGATCCTGAAAGAAACAATATGCTCGTGATCAATCCCGGTGCGGCAGGTATCCAGGGCTTCCATATAGTCCGTACAGCATTGAGGTTCAAGATAGAAAAAGGCAGCATCCATTCGATGGAGGTCTTTGAACTTGACAGGGATTGAATGTTTCTCTGAATCGTTGTATAATAAATCATCTTTTCCTATATTCGTAGGTCTAATTTATTGAAACTATGAAAAGAGTATTTAATCCGGTAATCCTGCTTGGTATTGCCATGCTGGCAAGCCTGGGAATATACAAAGTACTGTCACAGAAACAGGCCGAAGGCCCATGTGACATTTACCAGGCGTATGGTGTGGAATGCGTTGCTGCGCACAGTACGACACGAGTTCTTTACTCGATGTACAAGGGACCGCTGTATCAGGTG
>JAZNAW010000132.1:0-4874 GCA_045586745.1 Candidatus Cryptobacteroides sp. | reverse complement strand
TCCCACCATAGGCTTCCGTCCCTTCGGTAAACTTTTCCTCTGGCCGGCTTACAATTCTCATACTCTCCTTCGAACCAGAGCTTTCCGTCAGGATACCAAAGCTTACCCCTGGAATAGAAAGTTCTGCCTTCATGGAATTCTCCTTCAAACTTAACGGAAACCTCATCTTTATAATACTCCTTTCCCTTGATATAATACGGGCAGGAATACTGAAAACCGTCCAGCAGAGGCCCCACATCCACCTGTCCTTCAAAGAACTTCCTGCCTTCGAAATATATTATAAAATCATCTGTAGGTACACCGTTGACATATACGGATTCCGCCCTATATCTTTCTCTGTAAATCACGCCTCCACGCGGCACCATCTCGCCATGACAGCACTCACCTTCGAAGACGAGCACCAGAAAAGGACCGCCAAAGCTTCTCGGAGTACTGCCTGACGATACGAAACGTCCGGCAGAGTCGAAATATCCGTCAGCATAGTAATCCTCTACCGATGCATAGGACTTATAACCATACTGCTGCCTGATCTCATACATCTTTCCTGTTCCGTGAGGACGTCCTTCCTCATCTTCAGGTCCATTCCATTTCCTGCCTAAGAATGATGTTTCCATAAATACTGATCTAAAGGTTATACTTCTTCTTATAATACGACCCCGCCGTATATAGAGCTGCCGCAGGGTTGTTTCCTGTAACGCGGTCCTTTGTCACAAGGGTGGTCACATAAGCCTCCGAATACCGGTAGAAAAGGCTGTCGTGGCCCACGCAAAGGCCTATGACGACATTCAGGTCGGTCTTCGCCTGATTCAGCAGACGTGCCTGAAGGATAGGATTGCACATCGCCGGTCCTATCTGTTCGCATTTTTCTGGTATGCCGACCGACGTCTTTGCACGTCCCTCGACCTTGCAGATGACTGCATAAGGCTCGAAGCCGTTCGCACGAAGGATCTTCGCAAATATGCGGGCTTCGTTTATCAGGCCTATGCAGTTGGCGATGCCGATCTTCTTCGCCCCTATCTTCCTGGCGAATTCCATTATCTCCTGAACCCTTGTCCACTGGCAGTAGCCTTCATACTCCACCTCAGCACTCGCGACCATGACATCGTGGTTACGGTCCTCGTCATAACGTACCGCCGCCCACCGGGCATCCTCTTCCGAGAGGTTGGTCGTCAGACAGAAATCGGGATATGTCCTTGTCTTGAACTTGCAGTTCTGTGTGCCGCAGTCGACACAACTCAATTTTCCGGGGTCTGTCATGGCCATATCTCCTTTTTTGCATTTTCATAATTCCATAGTGGCATCTGCGAAACATCTCCTTCCAGATATTCGGCATACTTCACACCACAGAAGGCAATGCAACCTTCATATTCTTCTCCAACCAGAATACGCATCTGTGTATTCAGAAACGACATTATCTGCTCAAATGTATCCGACTTTATCTTATATCGCACATCAGAAGCAAAAAATTCCTGCTGTGTACGAGCAAACCGGGTCTGGGCTTCATTCTTCAGATCGAAGGTCTTCGCTACATAATTGCCGATCCGATGGCTTTCCAGACGGAAGCCTGCGCGGGCACGAAGCTCCTTAAGCGCTCTTTTTCTTGCAAATATTCCCTGTGTTTGCCATATATCGAAAACTTCCTTTGCAAACTCATGGAGACTTTCGGCAGAAGCCGCCGCAAAACGGGCGTCATTCATGTCTTTCTGTATGGTGGTAAGGATGTTTTCCGCCTCCTGTTCCATAGACGAGGTATCAACGATATCTGCAAAAGATCCGGCGTTCTCGGCATATGCTCTCTGAAAATGATAAATGCTGGCACCCAAAGTGATGTCCGCATATTCCAAAGTCTCCTTTCCCATCTCCAGAAGACGGTTCAGAAGATCATATGCACGCACCTGTTCTTCAAGAGCAAGCCGGCCACGGCATACAGCATTGCCCAGATCAGTCCGACATACGTCTATCTGAACGGCAAGTCCTTCCAACAAGGCTTGATTTCTCAAAACTTCCTGCTTGTCCATATGGTTTTATCGTCATGAATGTTACGTCATGTAAAGGTAAGAATAATTTTTGTATCTTTGCGCGGCAAAGCCGCGCGAGGCTTTTGTCATCCTGAGCGAAGCGAAGGATCTTTATATGAAATTTATTAATATTCACACTATATGGACAAGAAAGTTCTACTTATGATCCTCGACGGATGGGGCGAGGGAAGACAGGATGAGTCTAATGTCATCTACACACAGGGAGCGCCTTACATCGAGTCGCTCCGCAAACAGTACCCTATGGGTACACTCAAGGCATGCGGTGAGGCCGTAGGTCTTCCTGAAGGCCAGATGGGCAACTCGGAGGTAGGTCACCTCAACCTCGGCGCAGGCCGCGTGGTGTACCAGGACCTCGTGAAGATCAACATCGCGGCACGCGAGCACAAGTTCCTTCAGAATCCTGAAATCAAGGCCGCATACGACTATGTAAAGGCAAACAACAAGCAGCTCCACCTCATGGGTCTCGCTTCGATGGGTGGCGTGCACAGCTCGCTCGAGCATGTTTACGAGTTCCTCAACGTAGCAAAGGAGTATGGTCTTGAGGATGTATATGTACACTGCTTCATGGACGGCCGCGACACCGACCCTAAGAGCGGAAAGGGCTTCGTAGAGGGTCTTGAGGCAGCAATGGCTCAGTCAACCGGAAAGGTAGCTACCGTCTGCGGACGTTTCTACGCGATGGACCGTGACAAGAGATGGGAGCGCGTAAAGGAAGCATACGACATGCTCGTGGACGCAAAGGGCAATTACGCGACTTCTGCAACAGAGGCTATCCAGGCTTCATATGACGAAGGTGTTACAGACGAGTTCATCAAGCCTATCGTCCTTACAGACGCAGAGGGCAAGCCTCTTACAAAGGTTCAGGAAGGCGATGCAGTGATCTTCTTCAACTTCCGCAACGACCGCGCACGCGAGCTTACAGCAGTCCTCACACAGCAGGATATGCCGGAATTCGGTATGCACACTCTTCCGCTTTACTACTGCTGTCTCACTCCGTACGACGCATCTTTCACAGGCGTACACATCCTCTTCGACAAGGAGAACGTACAGGAGACTCTTGGTGAAGTGGTTTCAAAGGCAGGAAAGAACCAGCTCCGTATCGCTGAGACAGAGAAGTATGCACACGTCACATTCTTCTTCAACGGTGGCGCAGAAGCACTCTTCGAGAACGAAGACCGTATCCTCGTGAACTCTCCTAAGGTTGCGACATACGACCTCCAGCCTGAGATGAGCGCACCTGAGGTTACAGAGAAGCTTGTGGAAGCAATCAACACCGGAAAGAACGACCTGATCATCCTCAACTTCGCTAACGGCGACATGATCGGCCACACAGGTGTGTACGAGGCTATCCGCAAGGCAGTCACCGCAGTCGATTCATGCGTTGAGAAGGTTGTCGAGGCTGCGAAGGCACAGGGTTATGTGATCCTCATCACAGCTGACCACGGTAACGCGGACTATGCAGTGAACGATGACGGAACTCCTAACACAGCCCATTCACTCAACGATGTTCCTTTCATCGTTGTCAATGCAGGTGACGAGGTTAAGGAAGTGAAGGACGGAAAGCTTGCTGACGTTGCTCCTACCATCCTCAAGCTGATGGGTATCGAGCAGCCTGCAGCAATGACCGGCCAGGCACTGGTATAGTCCGGAACACATATTTCCGTTTTCTACGGAAGATACAGAAATTCCACGATGTGGCTCGCTACGCAGAAGCATGGGTAAATGCTTCGCTCGCACACATCGTGGAATTTTACGTTGAGCCGGTTTTGAAAAGCAGTCGCATCGACACAAAAAAAACCTGATCGGATGATCAGGTCTTGAAGTGCGGTGGGCGAGACTCGAACTCGCACAGGATTACTCCCACTACCCCCTCAAAGTAGCGTGTCTACCATTTCACCACCACCGCTTGAGTTTGGGATTGCAAAGATACGCACAAATTTTAAAAGTCCAAACTTTTTTAAACTTTTTTACATGTTTTTGATATAGATGTTGCGGAATTCGATAGGACCGCCCTCGCTCTGCAGAGCAATATAGCCCTCTGTGCTGTCACATGTACATTCGTTCTGCACATTACCGTTCACATATACCGTCAGCTTGTTACCCTCGCAGATCACCTCAACCACATTCCACTCTCCTACCGGATTTTCATAGTCTCCTATACGGGCCTTTACAGGGAAGGCTCCTCCTGTGGTCTCTTCCTGGATCTTTGAACCTCCGAGCAGTACAAGATCTCCAGCCCTGCCGGCCTTGAGCTGACATTCTACGGCGTTCGGCCAGAAGTTTTCTCCATCCTGGACCCTCATGAAAAGTCCGCTGTTTGTTCCTTCGCCGACCCATCTCCATTCTGCATGGAGGGTGATGTCACCGTATTTCCCGGATGTACGGAGGTAGCCGAAAGGCTGGCCTGCGATACGGATGTTTCCTTCCGTCACGCCACAGACCTCGGATGCAGGAACTTCGCTCTGCGGATCAGCAACCCATTCCCATCCTGTAAGGTCTTTCCCGTTGAACAGGTCCGTCTGCTGAGAATTGCCTCCACATGAGGTAAACAATGCAATGATTAGAGCGGCTGAAATAATGATATTGGTCTTCATAAGCATAAAGTTTGATCAGGTTTTGCAAATTTAGGAAATAATTCATAATTTTGCGCGCTTTTCCTCGGGTAGGAAAACACAGGTAATCATTTATTTAACTTTTTAAAACAGATTAACAATGGCTGTTAAAATTCGTCTCCAGCGCCACGGAAAGAAGAATTTCGCATTCTTCCACATTGTAGTGGCAGATTCACGCGCACCTCGCGATGGTCGTTTCATCGAGCAGATCGGCTCTTACAAC
>JAZNAW010000131.1:0-3469 GCA_045586745.1 Candidatus Cryptobacteroides sp. | reverse complement strand
GGGCTGGAGGCGAACAAGGGTTATTATGCAGGAATGGATATCGGTGAGATATGGGGCTACAAGGCTGACAGGCTGTTTGAGTCGGATGAAGAGGCTGCTCTCTATCCTGTGGACCTGAGTTTCTTCAAGGCCAGAGACCTTTGGAAGGCAGGAGATCTCATGTACGAAGATGTGGATGGAGACGGTGCTGTAAATCCGGGGAAAGGCACTGTTGAGGACCATGGCGATCTGGTGGTGATTGGCAATGCGACCCCTCGCTTCTCGTTTGGAATCAATCTTTCTGCCGGCTACAAGGGTCTGGAAGTAACAGCTCTTTTACAAGGCGTCGGAAAACGGGATTTCCCGATGGCCGGAAGCACATATCTGTTCGGAGGACGCAACTATTTCAAGGATCATCTGGACAGGTTCTCTCCAGAAAATCCTTCAGGATGGCTTCCGCGCCTGACGGACGGAACAGGTTCCGGTGATCTGGACTGGAAGGTCAATACAGGGTACAATACCTCCAGATATCTGTTGAATGGAGCATATATGAGGCTGAAGAATCTCATGGTGTCGTATTCGTTCGGCGGGAAGGTTCTGGGAAAACTGCGCCTCAGGGATCTGAAGGTATATGTTTCATGCGACAACCTGCTTACTCTGGATGCGCTTCCCGGGGCCTTTGATCCCGAAACGATGAATATTGTGAGCACATGGGCAGGAGGCAGTCTGAGTGCCGCTCCGGGTCTGACATCTGCCTTGTCACAGAACGGCAACGGAAAAGTCTATCCTCTATCGAGGACTATGGTCATGGGTGTGGAAATAAAATTCTGAATGAGATGAAGATAAAGTCAATGATAATATCAGCAGCTGCTCTGGTCATTGCCGGCTGCTCCGGTTTTCTGAATCAGCTTCCATTGGATTCTCCATCAAGCGATACCTTCCTCTCATCGGAGAGTCAGGTGCTGAGCTATGTAAACGGCCTTTATGCTGCCTTGCCTTCTCTTGGCCAGTACGGCTGCGGAGTACGTTCTGTTGAGAAGAACAGCGACAACATCATATCGGAAAAATACGATCCCAGGATAAACGGTGAACTTACTGCTTTCGGAGGAGAGTCGGACTGGTCTGCCGCTTATCAGAATCTCAGGGACATCAGCTTCTTCTTCCATTATTATCAGGTACCTCAGGAAGCGGAGAACGATGATCTGAGGTCATTATGCGCCGAAGTGCATTTCCTGCGTGCATGGTGGCATTTCACCCTGCTGAAGAAATTCGGAAACGTGCCTGTGATGGATGGTTTCTGGGATGGAAATGCGACGCTGGAGGGACTTCAGATACCGGCAACCCCAAGAAAGGATGTGGCTCTCTTCATTCTTGAAGATCTTGAAAAAGCTGCAGACGGTCTTCATGGGCGAAACCGTCATTCCGGTCTGAGGATATGCAGGGAGGCAGCTCTTGCCATGGCTATGAATGTCGCCCTGTATGAGGGTTCATGGGAGAAGTACCACGCAGCCGGAATCTTTGCCGCCGAAGACGCCGATCCCGGTCTCTTCTTCAGGAAGGTTCTTGAATATGGTGATGCCCTCTTTGAGATCATGCCTGTGTCCGAAGGACTCAACACTGTCGCAAACGACCCGTTCGGTGCTCTTGACGGAGGAGACGCCTATGCCCATCTTTTCAACCAGAAAGACCTTTCTGCCGTCCCTGAGGCACTTTTCTGGAAGAAATATGACTTGTCACAGGGTCTGCAGCACAGTCTGACTGTTCTTCTTGGGGCAGGCGTCGTGGATAACGAAGCGGCGGCAGGCATCTCAAAGTCACTGGTGGACAGCTATCTCTATGCTGACGGCTCGTTCATAGACCCTGACGACAGAGCATTCAAGGATTTCAACGAGACTTTCAACGGACGTGACCTGCGTCTTCGCGAGACAGTAATGTCTACAGGTCGCAAGTTCCGCTCAAGTACGATAAGCCGTCCTATGAAGGTGGCCGTATATGACCCGCAAGGAAATGTCAATCCACCTCGTTTAAGCGGCGACGGCAACACCAGGAATCTGACAGGGTACCATACGGCCTTGGGTATCGATACCACTTATGTGAGCTCTTCATTCTGGGATACAGGACTTGTCATCATCCGATATCCGGAGGCTCTCCTGGCCTATGCGGAAGCGGCAGAAGAGCTGGGCGTCTGCACAGATGAAATCCTGAACATTACCATCAGACCTTTGAGGGAGAGGGCAGGAACTGCCTGGAAGGTACCTGAGAAGGATCCCGCATTCCCGGATCATGGGTATCCTTTGTCGCCAAACATGCAGGAGATAAGGCGCGAACGCAGGTGTGAACTTGCCCTTCAAGGCTTCAGGCTTGACGATATCCTGCGCTGGAAGGGACACAGGCTTCTGGAAGGACAGAGAGGAAGAGGCGCCTATCTGGGTGAGGACGGCATCCTTTACAGGTCCTTCAACATGGATGACCCTCAGGTCAGGGAAACTATCGGGATGATTCCCGTGGATGAAGAAGGCTGGATCGATCCTCTCAGGGACAAACTACCTTCGGGATACGGTTTTGTCCCTGACAGAGATTATCTCATGCCGGTCCCTCCGGAAGATGTCAACCTCAATAAGGAACTTGATCAGAACCCTGGATGGTAGAGAGTTATGAAAAGGACAATAATATTGATATTCCTGCTTTGCGGCCCTCTTCTTTCAGGACAGGACTACCGGCTCGTATGGGAGGACAGTTTCAGAGGAAGTGAACCGGATACAGCAAAGTGGTCGCCGATAACGAGAGGGCCGGCAGACTGGCGGAGATATATGTCTGCCGATAAGGCCCTGAGGTATCTGGAAAATGACTGCCTGGTGTTGAGGGCAGTCGTCAATGACGGTGTCGATCCGTCGGATACTGCGAGGTTCCTGACGGGAGGCGTATATACGAAGGGACGTTTTTCTCTGACATACGGCAAGGTCGAGGTCTGTGCCAGGATGCAGTCCGGCGAGAGCGTGTGGCCGGCGATATGGATGCTTCCGGAAGGAGGAGAATGGCCTTTCGGCGGAGAGATAGACATAATGGAACATCTCAACAACGATAATTTCATATACCAGACAGTCCATTCGTATCACACTCATGTGCTTGGACGAAAGACCGATCCTCCCCACTCGGTCAGAGTCCCGGCAGATGTCGGAGAATTCAATGTATATGGAGTGGAGATTCTTCCGGACAGGATAGTCTTTTCAATAAACGGAAATGCTACGATGACGTACCCTCGTCTTTCCCCCGACGGGTTTTCTTCGGAATCGCAATATCCTTTCGGATCTCCGTTCTATATTCTGCTGGACATGCAGATAGGAGGCTTGTGGGTCGGACCTCCGGATGCATCTGACCTGCCTGTGGAAATGCATGTGGACTGGATAAAGGTGTATACCTTGGATAATATCAATAAAAACGGACAATAAAATGGATAAGACACGGATTTATATATATATGGCATTACTGA
>JAZNAW010000130.1:0-59594 GCA_045586745.1 Candidatus Cryptobacteroides sp. | reverse complement strand
TTTTATTTTTCTTGTAGTCGGTAGGGGAATCGAACCCCTCTTGCAAGAATGAAAATCTTGAGTCCTAACCGATAGACGAACCGACCAAACTGACCACTTTTATCAAATGGGAGTGCAAAGGTATGAAAATTTTTTAAACTAACAAAATATTTATAAATCTTTCTACTCTTCTTTTCCCTTGTCCGCCCATTCGAATGAGTAAATCACAGATTCAACCTGCCTGAGGTACTGACGCTTGTCGTATTTAGGTGCATACACGAATGCCTCGAGTACGATCACTTCTTGTCCGTCCTGGCTGTAGAATGCGTGCGAAACGAACGGTCCGCCCATATAGTCGTTGTAGACTTCCCAGAAGCCTCTTACTTCTGCGAATTCAAGGCCTTTGTAGCGCTTGTATTCGATACCAGGCCTAGCAGCCGTACTGGTTGTCATATAAGTGTTCTCGAACATTCCAGGTACATTGTTCTTGAGCATCTCATTGCTGTTCTCAAGAATGCTGTCCAGGCTCAGCATCTGCTCGCCTTCTACCACAGGGTATTTATATATGAGGATTCCCTGTGTGACATCCTGTATTGCATATTCTATCCATATGAAGTCGCTTGTCCTCTTCTTGAGCTTGTATCCTGACGGGAAGTGAGGCGAGCCGCCGATCATCTCCGTAACGACAGGAGCCAGCTTCAGTTCTTCGTACTTCTTGATGTTCCTGATGATGCGGTCTCTTTCGGCCTGCTCGATGGTTGTTGTCATGAGGGCGCTGTTTTCTTCAATCAGCTTTACGGCAGCTTCATTGTCTGCAGCATTGATGTATATCACTGTCTGTGGTGTGGCCCAGACATCCTTTCTGATGACTACTCCAGGCTCTGTGACAGAGTTGTCGATATTGACCACTATGATGTTCCTGTGGATCTGGAACATGTTGGTGAAAGCGTTCTTAGGCACGTTCACAAGGCCGAACAGAGGCTCGCGCTGAGGAAGGAACGGAGTCTCCTTTGCGAGGGAATCCCTCAGGACATTTCCTACGGCGCCTTCCCAGTTGCCCTTGTCGATCACTACGATCACTTCTCCTGCCTTTCCGCTGATGTTAGGCAGAAGGGCCTTTCTTTTCTTTTCCTCGCTGCAGGAAGCGAGGGCTATTACTGCGGCAAGTGCCACTGCCAGGTATTTCAGAAATCGTTTCATAATCTATGTTGTTTTATACGTTATCTTATGAGTCGTGCAATATCGTTGCCGAAAGCCAGGAACATCAGTCCGAATATAAGTATCATTCCTATGATCTGTGTGACATAAAGGAAATTGTCGCTAGGTTTCCTGCCTGTCAATATCTCATATATGGTGAATACTATATGTCCACCGTCCAACGCCGGTATAGGCAGCAGATTCATGACTGCAAGCATGATGGACAGCATCGCTATGATGCTCAGGAAACTGTACCAGTCCCATGCTTCAGGGAAGACCTGTCCGATCGCTATGAAGCTGCCTACCGACTTGTATGCTTCCGTGCTTGGAGTGAATACGAGCTTGAGGTCCTTGAGATATCCTCCGATTGAAGAGAATGTCTTCCCGAATCCTGCAGGAATGGCTTCGATCACGCTGTATTCCCTGGTCTTTACATCGGGAGAGGCAAGGAATACTCCAAGTCTTCCGGTCGTGTCGACCTGCAGGGCTATGTTCAATGTGTCTGCACCTCTCAATACGGAAGATGTCACTGTCTGTCCGGAATGGTCTTCGAGTATAGGCCATGCATCCTGCACAAATGGCACAGACGCTCCCTCGATGCCGATTATCCTGTCGCCTTCCTTCAGGTCCGCTCCGCTGTTGACCGATCCTTCTGCAACCGAATGGATGATGAAAGGACGGGCAAGGTCGAACATTCCCGGTGTGTTGAGAATGTCGCCGATCCTGTTGTGGTCAATATATATGTCGACCGTGTCGTTTCCTCGCAATACGACGGCCTTGCCTGCGGTTTCCCTTGCCAGGTCCGCCTGGAGCATCAGGAAGTTCTCCGGCTCATATTCGTCAAAGCTGATGATGTGGTCTCCGTTGCGGAATCCCATGTCATATGCGAGCTTGTTGACATATATGCTGTTACCCTCGTTGCTGATGTAGCTTTCTCCCCAGCCTGCAAGAAGGGCGATGTACATGACGATTGCGAAGATGAAGTTGAAGAGGACTCCTCCTGCCATTACGAGCAGTCTCTGCCATGCCGGCTTTGTCCTGAATTCCCATGGCTGAGGCTCGTTCCGGAGATATTCTGTGTCCATGGATTCGTCCACCATGCCTGCGATCTTGCAGTATCCTCCGAGAGGAAGCCATCCGATGCCGTATTCCGTCTCAAGATTCTGTCCCTTAGGGAAAATCCTTGAGAACCATCCTGTCTTTGTGCTGAGCAGCTTCCTTCCGCCGGCATCAAAGAACAGGAAGAACTTGTCCACCCTGATGCCGAATATCTTGGCGAATGTGAAATGACCCAGCTCATGCACAAGTATGAGCATAGACAGGGCCAGGATTACCTGAAGTGTCTTTATGATTGCTATCATGATATCTTGTCAATGAGTTCACCAGCCTTGATGAAGGCCTCCGAATTAGTCGCGAAGATGGTGTCCAGGTCTGGGTCTTCTACAAAATCCACACCATCCATGCAGTCGCGTACCACAGAAGTGATGTCGTAGAATCCTATTCTTTCCTGAAGGAAGGCTGCTACCGCCGCTTCGTTGGCTGCATTCATGATGCAGGCCATGTTTCCGCCTTTCTCAAGTGATTCATAAGCGAGCTTCAGAGCAGGGAACTTGTCAATGTCTGGAGCGTAGAAGGACATGCTTCCGAGTTCCGCGAAGTTCAGCTTCCTGTTGTTCAGAGGGAGGCGGAAAGGATAGCTGAAGGCAAACTGGATCGCCTCGCGCATGTCGGGATGGCCCATCTGTGCTATGACTGATCCGTCTGCATATTCTATCATAGAGTGGATTATCGATTCAGGATGGATCACTACCTCGATCCTGTCACCAGGCATTCCGAAAAGCCATCTTGCCTCGATGATTTCAAGACCCTTGTTCATCATGGTCGCTGAATCGATGGTGATCTTGCTTCCCATGCTCCAGTTCGGGTGGTTGAGCGCCTGGGCACGTGTCGCCTTGGCTATGTCTTCCCGGGCCCATGTGCGGAAAGGGCCTCCTGATGCTGTCAGATGTATCTTTTCGACAGGGGCGCCATCCGATCCCATGAGGCACTGGAATATCGCCGAATGTTCGGAGTCGACGGGAAGAATGCGTGCTCCCGTCTTTGCCGCGAGATCCATCACGATCTTTCCTGCCGCCACCAGGGTCTCCTTGTTTGCCAGGGCAATGGTCTTTCCTGCGCTTACGGCAGCCACGGTCGATGAGAGTCCGCTGAATCCGACCATTGACGTCAGGACTATGTCGATATTGTCTCCTACCACCAGGTCGCAGACTGACTGCATGCCGGCAAAGACCTTTATGTCATGTGGGTCAAGGGCATCCTTGACTTCCTTGTACTTGTCTTCGTTGCATATGACTACGGCGTTGGCGTCAAATTCGACAGCCTGCTGTATGAGAAGGTCTGTGCTGTTGTTTGCCGTGAGCAGTTCCACCTCAAAGAGGTCCCGGTGCTGGCTGATGACATCCAGGGCCTGACGGCCTATGGATCCTGTGGATCCCAGTATGGCTATATGTCTCTTTTCCATCCTGTCAGAATTTTATATATAAGGTCGGGTCGACGGTCTGCCCCTTGTGCCATAGCTCGAAGTGGAGATGGTCTCCGGTGGTGAGTTCTCCGGTATTGCCTACCAGAGCGATAGGGGAGCCTGCCGTCACCTTGTCCCCCGCCTTCTTGAGAAGCTTCTCGTTATGCTTGTATATGGAAATGATGTCTCCATCGTGCTGTATCTGGATCGTGTGTCCGGCCTCGTCGCTCCATCCGGCAAAGATCACTGTCCCGTCAAGCGTCGCCTTCACCACGGATCCTTCCGGTGCGGCGATGTCGATGAACGGGTGTACGGCAGGGTCATATCCCTGGGATATCACACCTTTCAGAGGAACGAAGAAATGCAGGCCTTCGATCGGGAGGTCGCGTCGTCCCCTGTCGGAGATCCCGAACTGTTCCTCCTCCTTTACGTGTTCCCTCAAAAGCGAGTCCTGTCTTGCTATTTCTGTCATGTCCAGGGATTCTGACTTGGGGTTGTTCTGTGCCTTGATCAGACTGTCTATCTTGACCGGCTCTTCTCCTTCCACAGCCCTGCGGAGGTTCTCCGAGTACAGCTCCCACCGGAAGATCACGTTTTCGAGGGAGTCGATTGTGATGGCATTCTGGATTGCGGCTCTCTTGGACCTGGCGTCAGGATATCCCGGTATGAATGTCCTGACGGGGGTGAAGGCTATTATCGAATAGATGGCCGCGCAGAGTACCACGAGGATTGTAACCACTGTTATGAAGAATGTGGTTCTGGTGAAGTTCAAAGTCACCAGATGCTGGTGCGTCTTGTTGTCTATGAATGCCAGACGGAAGGTCTTGCTTTTCTTTTCTCTGCTGCGTTGTGCCATAAATTCGTTTTTATTAGTAACTTTGCCCTCCGATGGAAAGGATAGTAGGCATAGATTACGGTAGGAAGCGGGTAGGAGTCGCAGTGAGCGATCCGCTCGGTATCTTTGCGTCTGCGCTTGAGACGGTACATTCTGCAAAGATAATAGATTATCTTAAAAAATATGCTGAAAATGAGAATGTAGTTCGCTTTGTGGTGGGATATCCTGTCAATATGAACGGAGCGCCTTCAGAAGCGGCAAAGGATATAGACATATTCCTGAAGCATCTCAGAAAGGCTTTTCCGGAAACGCCTGTGGATCTGGAAGACGAACGCTTCACTTCCGTGCTTGCGCACCGTGCCATGATCGACGGCGGAATGAAGAAGCAGGACCGCATGAAGAAGGAGCCTGTCGACAAGATAAGCGCCGCCATCATCCTGCAGAGCTGGATGGACAGAAATAAATAAGAATTATGATACTGCCAATATATTTATACGGATCAGAGGTCCTCAGACGAGAGAATGTCGATGTCGACCTCAATGACAAGGAAGGAGTCCTCAAGCTGATCGAGGATATGAAGGAAACCCTTAAGGTAGCCGACGGATGCGGTCTTGCCGCACCTCAGGTCGGCGTGAACAGGAATCTGGTCATCGTGGACGGCAGAGAGCTGTCGGATACATATGATTACCTTCATGATTTCTTCCGCATAATGATAAACCCTGTGGTCCTCGAAGAGAGCGAGGAGACATGTGAGTTCTCGGAAGGCTGCCTGAGTGTGCCCGGCATCTATGCTGAGGTTACAAGACCGTCGAAGATCAAGGTCGAGTACTATGACGAGAACTTTGAGAAAGTCGTAGAGGAATTTGACCGTTTCGGCTGCCGTATGGTCCAGCACGAGCTTTCGCACCTCGAAGGCAACCTCTTCGTCGACAATGTCTCGCCGATCCGCCGCAAGATGATCGCGCGCAAGCTGCAGGCGATATCAAAGGGTAATGTCCAGACAAGATATAAATCCAAAAGATAGATTATCATGGGAGCATTTCACGCATATGACATAAGAGGAGTCTACAACGTGGACTTCGACAAGGAGACAGCCTACAAGGTGGGCTATTTCCTTCCTGAACTCCTTTCAGCGGGCAAGGTGCTTGTAGGCCGTGATGCCAGAGTATCCTCTCCGGAGATACATGAGTATCTTCTGAAGGGAATCACGGATGCCGGTGCCGATGTGTATGACATAGGGCTCAGCACGACTCCGATGGTGTATTTCGGAACGGCAAACTACGGATTCAAGGCGTCCGTGCAGATTACGGCTTCTCATAACCCTGCAGAATACAATGGCCTGAAGGTTTCACGCGAGAATGCCCTTCCTGTAGGACTGGATACAGGCCTCGGCCAGATCAAGGAGTGGATTGAAAGCGGACGCGAATGTACACCGGCGGCGGTTAAGGGACAGGTTCATCCTATGGATATAAAGAAGGACTACCTTGCCTTCCTTCTTAAATATAAGGGCGACTGGAGCAACCTCACGATAGCTATGGACGTTTCGAACGGTATGGCATCGCTTTTTGTGCGCGATATTTTCGGTGATCAGCCTGCGTACATCTATGAGGAGATGGACGGAAGTTTCCCTAATCATGAGCCTAACCCGCTTGTACAGGAGAATGTTGAGGCTCTCAAGAAGCTGGTAAAGGAGACAAAGGCCGATATCGGTGTCATCTTCGATGGTGATGCTGACCGTGTGATGTTTGTCGACGAGAACAGCCGTTTCATTTCTCCGGACCTGATGATTGCTGTTCTCGGACATTATTTCCTCGAGGAGAGGGGAGAGAAGGGTTATATCCATCAGGACATACGCAGCTCGAAGGCGGTAGGCGAATACCTCGCACCGATGGGTGGAGTCATGAATACATGGAGGGTCGGTCGTGCTTATGCTGCGCTGAAACTTCGCGAGATAGACGGGGTCTACGGCGGCGAGCTTGCCGGTCACTACTATTTCCGTGACTTCTTCTATTCCGACAGCGGAATGCTTGCTGCGATACTTATCGTGAATGTCGTGGCTAAGATGAAGACACAGGGTGTCAGTCTCAGCCAGCTCATAGCCCGTATCGAGAAATATCAGAACTCTGGAGAGATCAACTTCCGTGTAGAAGATAAGAAGGGAGCGATGGATGCTGTCCGTGACTATTTCATGTCGACAGAAAAATATACCGCATATATGGATTTCGACGGATATCGCGTCGAGTTCCCTGACTGGTGGTTCAATATCCGTCCTTCGAATACAGAGCCTTACCTCAGGTTCCTCTGCGAAGCTACTTCAAAGGAACTTCTTGACGAGAAGGTCGCTACGGTACGGAAGATTCTTACAGAACAGTTTGGAGCAAAATAGAATAGATGAGAATCAAGACGAACAGGAACATATTTACCCTTATGCTTGCCTGCGTGACAGTCTTCCTGTCGGCAGGCAGGCTTTCTGCAGTTGCCCCGGTACGTATCGACACAGTCAGAACCCAGCTTGTGATTCCGCGTCCTGCGCTGGAATCGCTCCCTACACCTCTGGTGAAGTCGCCGTCGGATCCGATAGATACATTGGATACCGTAAACGAGTATATCAAGGTGATTCTATATGCCGACAATACATGGCAATATTACAAGACCCCTGACTATCAGCAGGTTGCCGGTGTGTATGACAAGTACTGGTCGGAGAGTGCGACAAATCCCTATGGAATCCAGCAGTCGGAGCTTCCTGATTCATGGTCGATCTGGCTTGTGGACAGTCTGGACCAGTATCATTGTCCGTTCATCGGCGATGTGCATCCTAGAGGCAAGTTCGGGCCTCGCCGCGGACGCCGTCATCAGGGCGTGGACCTTCCTTTGAAGACAGGTGATCCGATATATGCTACCTTTACAGGAAAGGTGCGTATGTCCAAGTATTTCGGAGGCTTCGGAAATCTGGTTGTCATAAGACATGAAAACGGCATAGAGACCTTCTATGGACACCTTTCGAAGAGATATGTCGAGGCTGGTGACTGGGTGAATGCCGGAGACGTGATAGGACTTGGAGGCTCGTCAGGACGCTCAACCGGACCTCATCTCCATTTTGAGACCAGATACAACGGCTTTGCTTTCGATCCTCAGTGGCTGATTGACTTCAAGACAGGCGAACTCCGTCAGAGGCTGTTCCTTCTCAAGAAGAAGTACTTCAATATCTACAGCAATTACGAGCAGGATTTTGAAGACGAGATGAAGAACCATGAGGAAGATCAGGCAGAGGATGCTGAAAGAGCCGCCATGAAATATTATACGGTACGCTCCGGAGACACCTTGAGCAAGATAGCACGTAACCATGGCACTACTATCAAGGAACTGTGCCGTCTGAACGGAATAAATCAGAACGCTACACTCCGAATCGGCAAGCGCCTGCGTGTAAGATAATTACTCTGTGCGTTTGCAGATAAGCGTTGCGGATGTCACGGCAATGACCTCTACCTCGCAGTAATCTCCGGCTTTTTCGCCTCGGCTCGGGAATACGCACATCTTGTTGCTGCTGGCCCTTCCGCAGAGCTCGTCCGGATTCTTCTTCGACGGACCTTCCACGAGTACCTTCAGGGTCTTTCCTATCTCCTTCTCATTGCTCTTCAGGCTCATCCTGCCCTGGAGGGCGATGATTTCATTGAGCCTCCGGGTCTTCAGTTCGTACGGGATATCGTCAGGATACTTGCGTGACGCAAGGGTGCCGGGACGTTCGGAATATGCGAACATGAACGCGGAGTCGAATACGACCTGTTCCATGAGCGTCAGTGTGTCCTGATGGTCCTGTTCTGTCTCGCCGCTGAATCCCGCGATGACATCAGTAGTGATGCCGCAGTCCGGAATTACGCTGCGGATCTTGTCGACCCTCTCGAGGTACCACTCCCTGTCATATTTCCTTCTCATCTTCTCAAGCATCACGCTGCTGCCCGACTGGACAGGAAGATGGATATGCTTGCAGATGTTCTCATACATCGCCATCGTGTAGATGACCTCGTCGCTGATGTCTTTCGGATGGGATGTCGAGAACCTTACGCGAAGGTCCGGGCTGATCTTTGCGACCATCTCGAGAAGCTGGGCGAAATTCACGTTCCTGTCGGCTCTTTCTGCATCCTTCCAGTAATATGAATCCACATTCTGTCCCAGAAGCGTCACCTCCTTATATCCGTTCTCGAAGAGCGTCTGTGCTTCCTTTACGATTGTATACGGGTCTCTGCTCCGTTCCGCTCCGCGAGTGTATGGTACAATACAGTATGAACATACGTTGTTGCATCCGCGCATTATCGAGATGAATCCTGATATGCCGTTTCTGTCCATCCTTACCGGAGTGATGTCGGCGTATGTCTCTTCGTGTGAGAGAAGTACGTTCATCTGCGGACTGTCCGGACGCACTGCTTCAAGAAGCTTCGGCAGGCTTCTGTATGAGTCAGGACCGGCTACAATGTCCACTGCCTCAAGCAGCTTGTCCTTGAGTCTTTCCGCCATACATCCGACGATGCCGATCACGACCCCCTCCCTCTTGCGCTTCTGGAGCTTGAACTGGTCGATCCTGCCCCAAATCCTCTGCTCCGCATTGTCACGGATGGAACATGTGTTGGCAAGTATCACCGAGGCTTGTCCGATGTCGTCGGTCAGGGCGTACCCCGCATCCTGAAGAATGGAGAGTATTACCTCGCTGTCATTCACGTTCATCTGACATCCGTATGTCTCGATATACACCTTCGGTCTCGAAGGGTCTGTAATAGGTCTGATGCTGTTCATGATGCAAAGATAGGATTTTTCGACGAATATCGTTATCTTTGCATAGATGTAAAAACAAGTATTGTGAGAAACGTAACGCATAGACTGGTCCTGGTAATTCTTTCCGCCATGCTTCTGACGCTTGGCGGCTGTAAGAAGATAAGGGATATAAATGTGACCTCTGTCAATATAGAAGCCATATCGCCCCAGGGCCTTCAGGGCATCAATGTATTTCTTGCCGTAGGCATAGACAATCCTGCCTTCCAGATAGGGCTTGAAGATATTCACGGAGCATTGAAACATTCTGGCAAGGTTCTTGGTAGGGTGGCCATGGACCCGTTCACGGTGCAGGCCAGATCGGCTGAAATATATCATGTACGGGCCTTTGTTACACTTGGCGAAGACGCTACTTTGAGAGATCTTCTGATGCTTGCGGACATGGAGAAGCTCAAGGAATGCGTTGTCGATGTTTCGGCGACACCGAGATTGAAGAGCGGACTTGGAGCTCCTATAACCATAAAGGATATTCCTTTGAAGAAAATTTTGGAAAAGACTTACAATGAAAAGAACTGATATTCTTATAATTCTTGCCTCTCTCCTTATGTTATCAGGCGTTGATCTTGACGCGCAGGAAATTGTCACTGTCCCTGAAGGATATGTGCTGGTGGATTCTGTCGTCTACAGGCCGGTGGCTACAGTAGATACTACTCTTGTAGGAAAGGATGTCTTCCTGCTGATGCCGTCACGCGAGATGGGGGATAAGGCCGGTGTTACGATAAACCAGACAGAGGACGTAAAGGATGCGATGCGCAGACAGGTAGGGGATAACGCTTCGAGGACATTGAGCGGCTACAGGGTCAGGATCTTCTTCGACAACAGGCAGACTGCGCGTGTCGAATCGGAAGAGACCCTCAGGAAGTTCGAGAGCATGTACCACGATGTCGTGGCATATAGGACATATGCCAATCCGTATTTCAAGGTGACTGTAGGTGACTTCCGTACAAGGTCGGAGGCTGTCAGGCTTCTGGAAAGGATAAAGGGAGCTTTCCCAAGTGCCTTTGTGGTCAAGGAGAATATTGAGTTTCCTGTAGTGGATAAGGATAATGCATATGTGACGGATACCATAAAGGTACTTCGTCCGAAGGTGGGAAACATTTAGTGGTTAAAGTAGTATAGAGTATTATGCTGAAGCAAGGTTTAGAACTGAAGCAGACCCAGAAACTCTCTCCGCTTCAGATCCAGACAATAAAACTTATAGAGCTTCCTATTCAGGAACTGGAGCAGCGTATCCGTAAGGAACTGGAGGAGAATCCGGTGCTGGATGAGGATGTTCCGAAGGAGTCTGAGGACGGTGAGGCGCCAAGAGAAGTGTCGCTTTCGGAATACAAGGAGGATGATGCGATTCCAAGTTACCGCATGCGGTCTGATAATTACAATTCAAAGGAAGAAAGACCTCAATACAATACGTTTTCAGTAAAGGAGAGCTTCACCCAGAGTCTGCAGGAGCAGCTTGGATACCGTAACCTTACGGAGCATCAGTATGCTGTAGCTTCCTTTATAATAGGCAGTCTTGACGATGACGGATATCTTCGCAGAAGCATTGACAGTATCGTGGATGACCTTTCGTTCCGCGCCAATATAGAGACAGACGAAGAAGAGGTAATGGCTATGCTGAAGGTCGTGCAGGAGTTTGACCCTGCAGGAGTCGGCGCCCGTGACCTGCGTGAGTGTCTCCTCCTTCAGATCAGGCATTGCAAGAAGACACCTGAAGTCGAGAATGCCATAAAGATTCTCAGGAACTATTTCAATGAGTTCACCAACAAGCACTTCCAGAAGATCATGGTCCGTATGAACATTACGGAGGATCAGCTCAAGGCTGCAATGGCAAAGATTCTGAAGCTGAACCCGTCTCCAGGAGGACAGATTGATGATTCGTATGCAGATCAGGCCCAGCAGATCGTACCTGATTTTCTTCTGGAATACCGCGACGGCGAGCTCCTTCTGTCCATGCCACGTTTTTCTGTCCCGGAACTCCGTGTGAACAGGAAATATGCTGATATCCTCATTGAGGCTGCAAATTCGTCGGAGAGGGAGAAGAAGGAGGCAGCTGCCTTTGTAAAGAAGAAACTGGATTCTGCGAAATGGTTTGTGGAGGCGATAAAGCAGAGGCATAACACGCTTTCGAACACCATGCAGGCTATTGTGGATTATCAGCGCGATTATTTCATCGACGGAGATGAAACCCATCTCAAGCCTATGGTCCTCAAGGATATTGCCGAGAAGACAGGCTTTGACATCTCGACAATTTCCCGTGTGGTCAACAGCAAGTATATCGAAACACATTTCGGAATCTATTCTCTCAAGTATTTCTTCTCGGAAGGACTGGAGAACCAGGAAGGCGAAGAAGTCTCTACCCGTGAGCTGAAGAAGGCTCTTCAGGAATGCGTGGACAATGAGAACAAGCGCAAGCCTCTCACCGACGACGAACTCGTGGAGAAGATGACCGAGAAAGGATATAAGGTAGCCCGTCGTACGATAGCGAAATATCGTGACCAGCTGGGCATACCGAAGGCCCGTCTGAGGAAGGAATTATAAAAAAAAGAAAAATCTGCCGTTGTTTTAGCTTAAGACAACGGCAGATTTTTCTTTTGTACATAGTTTTGTCCTCATGAAACTGAAGGATTTATGCCTGGATGACAGGCCGAGGGAGAAGATGCTGGAGAAGGGGCCTTCCTCCCTCAGCAACGCCGAACTGCTGGCGATAATGATACGCACGGGGACGGGAAAGATGAATGTGGTGGATGTGGCAAGGGCCTTGCTCCAGACAGCGGAGGGGCGCCTCAATGCCATCGCGGATATGTCCGTAGAGAGACTTTGTTCTGTCAGCGGCATCGGTCCGGACAAGGCCGTGACCATAACCGCTGCTTTTGAACTTGGGCGCAGGACTGCTCAGGAACCTCTCGTACAGGAGAAGATTGCTGTCTCCTCTCCAAAGACGGTGTTCAGGATGATGTTGCCTCTTCTGCGTGGCCTGGGTCATGAGGAATGTTGGGTGATCTTCCTGAACAGAGCCAATTATGTGCTGGGGAAGGAACGGATGAGTGTCGGAGGACTTGAATCCACTGTGATGGATGTGAAGGCGATACTGCGTCGTGCCCTGGACCGGAAGGCTACAGGGGTCATACTTGTGCACAACCATCCTTCCGGCAGCGCCTTGCCTGGCCAGGCTGACATAATGCAGACCGGCATGCTGAAGAAGGCTCTCCAGACTTGCGAGATATGTCTTCTTGACCATGTGATCATTGCCGAAGACAGCTGGTATAGCTTTGCTGACGAGCAACTTGTGAGTGAAAAATTTTGACATGGTTAAAAATAAGGATATATTTGTGGGGATATAAACCTTAAAAAACATGAAAATAGTCAACCTCGGTCTTAAGAACTCTGTTCTCAACAAGTTTGTAGCGCAGATGCGCGATAAGGATATCCAGAAGGACAGCATGCGTTTCCGCAAGAATCTGGAAAGGTTGGGCGAGATATTCGCATATGAAATCAGCCAGACCTTGAATGCTTCCGAGAAGCAGGTCATGACCCCGCTCGGTATCGCGAATGTTCCTGTCTATGACGACAAGCTCGTCGTTGCAACCATCCTTCGCGCAGGACTGCCTCTCCATCAGGGCCTTCTGAACTATTTTGACGATGCACAGAACGCCTTTGTGGCGGCATACAGAAAATATGACAAGGGTGAAGGTTTCCATATAGAGATAGAATATGCCAGCACTCCGGATCTGACAGATAAGATTCTGATACTTGCCGATACGATGCTTGCTACCGGAGCGTCTCTTGAAGTCGCCCTCAGGAAGTTATGCGAGGATGGTTCGCCGATTCATACTCATCTGGTATGCCCGATAGCCAGCGCATATGCAGTCGAGTATCTTCAGAAGAATCTTCCTGCAGATAAGGTCACCCTGTGGGTAGCTACCATCGATGAGGAACTCACAAGCCACTCCTACATTGTCCCTGGTCTCGGAGATGCCGGCGACCTTGCGTACGGTGTCAAGAAATAGGCTTTGCCTCAGAGTTTTTTTGCATTTTTGCAAATAATCACTATGTTTGCATAAAATCCGGAAAAATTTCAATTTAAATATGAAGTTATCTGTCAGGTCATTGTTAACGATGGCCGTCTTTTCTTTTTTGTTTTTATTCGGATGCGGCAAGCCGGATCCGATTGTGGTCTATAAGCTGACATTGTCAGAGAACAGTGTGGTTTTCCCTATGGACGGCGGCTCCAGATCCATATCTGTACTCCCTTTTCCTGAAGATGAAATCTGGAATGTTTCATGCACGGAAGGTCAGGACTGGTTTACCTTTGAAGTGAATGGAAGCCAGCTGGTGGTAGAGGCTGAACCGAACTCATCGACTGCTTCCCGCTCAGGAAATCTTCGTCTGACAAGCCCTGATTCGAAATTCGAACCTTTTGATGTCCCTGTCTGTCAGGAGGCTGCAGAAGAGGTCACTCTGTCAGTAAGCGCCCATGATTATGCTTTTGATTCAGTAGGGGGGGTATAAGTTTACAGTAAAGTCCAATTATGATTGGACTGCCGTTGCCGACGCTGATTGGCTTGATGTCGAGATCATCGGCGATGTGGTCGAAGTGACCGCTTCTTCAAATGAGTCTGATGCCGTTTTATCTGGAACTGTAACCGTAACGGCAGGAAACGGGGCGCTGGCCGAGAGCGTGACCGTTGCTTTCTCTCAGGGAACCCATGCGGACAACCCTTATTTCAAACTTCTCGGCCAATGGGAGATAACAGCAGCCAAATGGTATTATTCTCCTAACGGATCCCTCAATTCTCTTGACTACAATCCGAATCCTACGGATTACTATCTCATATTCGACCTTGAGGAAGGCGAGTATGGGAAGTCTTTTGTCATGCGTGATTTCCTGTATCCGGACACACATCTTGAAGTCCGCTATGACCGTGAGACCGGCAATATCGTGATTCCTTTCGGATGGACGGTTTATTCATACGATACATTCCTATATATCACTCTGGTAGGGAACAGCAGTTTCTCTTATGCGTCTCTGGAAGTTGACGGTGTCCCTTCCGAGGACTATAGCACGATATCCCTTCAGATGCCTGCGGTCGATGGCTTCAACTATGTGGGCTTTGGCTTGTGGACATATGATGATAACGGAAATAAGGTGGCTCTCGGATCCCGTTCACGTCCTACCATGTTCCCGATGGGACCGATTGTCTTCAAGAAAAGTTCCCTCTAATCTGATTCCAAATGAAAAGATATATAGTTGCATTGGCGGTATGTCTTGCCGCTCTTTCTTGTGAAGAAGAACCACAGCCTATAGTTCCCCCGGTGTCGGAAGGAAGGGTTACTCTTGAAGTAAGCTCTGACAGCCGTCAGCTGGATATGGATGAAGACGGGCTGGAAGGTGAAATAGTTTTCAAGTCAAAAGGAGGCTCGGTCGTTCTGGATGTCCTCACCAATCAGGATGAATGGACCTATGAAACCAGCGGCGAATCATGGCTTGAGACCAGTTCGGATGATCATTTCCTTACATTGGAGGCTGACAGGAACACATCAGACCATTCAAATACTGCTACTGTTGTGATCAAGGCATCGGATGACGATGAAGAGGTCTCTGTGACCTTGACCGTGACCCAGAACCATTCTGGAGTTCCGGAGATAAGCATTGCTCAGAACGACCTTCATGTAAAGGCTCACTCTGACCTTGAAAAAAGGATTGCTGTCGATACCAATCAGGAAGAATGGAGCTTTGACTGCACATGCAGCTGGCTTCTGGTCGAGCAGGAGGACAATATGCTTGTGCTGACTGCCGACCCGAATGAGACCAGGCTTCAGAGGACCGTGGAGATCGAACTCAAGGCAGGATATGGCTCGGACGCCACATCGGACTGGCTGACAGTAAGCCAGGACGGAACTGCATTCGTCATTCTCAGCACTCATAATGTGGCTACAGATGACGAAGGTGACACCAAGTCTGTCGTTGTAGAGTCAAATCCTGAGCTCGAGTGGGATTTCGTGATAGAGGAAAACAACTGGTTCAGTGCTGAAAGGGACGGAAATACTCTTAATATAACCATTCTCTCCAACGAGGGAGGAAACCAGCGTATGGGATCGATGGAAGTGGTCGTCGGAGATGAAGACAACAATGCTTCAGCAACGATAAACATCAGACAGATCGGTCCTGATACTGAAGAACTTATATACGAGGTTCTTATTTCGGAACCGGACTTCCTGCTTACTGGTGCACCGGTGCTTACGACCTCCACCGGAGGAAGCGTGACTGTGGATTGGGGTGACGGTTCCCCTGTCGAGACGTTCGAAAGCCGCAGACCTACCCATGTGTATTCGAAGCCGGGAATGTATACCATCGAGATGACGGGTCAGGCCAAGTCGCTTGAGTTCGGCCCAGGTGATGCGATGTCTCCGGAACTTCAGAACATCGTGTCATGGGGAAAGATGGGTTATACTACAGCGGCCGACATGTGTCTGGGATGCAACAATCTCAAGTCGATCCCTAATGATGTGGCCGGTTCATTTGCATCAGTCAAGTCATTCCTTGGAGCGTTCTCATGCTGTGAGTCTCTGGAGGAGATTCCTTCCGGACTCTTCAGATATGCGACGATAGCAAAGAATTTTGAAGACTGCTTCAGCCACTCGGCTTCGATCTCGGAGATTCCGGCAGATCTTTTTGCCAACTGTGCGGCTGCCGAAGATTTCTCTTATGCATTCTACGGCACAGGATCAGGATATATACTCACCAGCAGCACGCTTGCCAATTTTGATGAGGTTAGGTCTCTCGTGTCTGCCGGAAAGCTCAAGTCAATTCCTGACGGACTGTTCCGTAACTGTCCGTCAATCAAGCAGCTGGATTATGTCTTCGGCGCTACATCCATCAGTGCCGTGCCTGAAGACATATTCTCCAATGCGTCAAAAGCGACTGCGTTTACAGGAGCCTTCTCATCATGCGTGAATCTTACGGATGTTCCGCAAGGCTTCATGTCCGGAGCCTCGGCTGCGACTGACATAAAATATATGTTCGCAGGATGCGAGTCTCTCAAGACTTTCCCTGCCGGTGCCTTCGCATCGTCTTCGGCAGTGACGAATCTGGAATACATATTTTATAAGACAGGATTCGAGAGCCTTCCTGGAGGCATCTTCGAAGGCCTGACAAATGTGAAGACGATAGGCGCCGTGTTCCAGGACTGCGTCTCTCTGTCGGAAATATCTTCGGATGTGTTCAAGGGTCTTACAGGAGCGAAATCCTTCAAGTACTGCTTCTCAGGCTGTACATCGCTCAGGAAGATACCGTCAGACCTCTTTGCCGGCCTGACATTGGCATATGAGTTCAAGTCCACATTCGAGGATTCGGCTCTCGAGGAGATTCCTGCCGACCTGTTCAAGGATTGCCGCGACTATTCCGGAGCAGACTTCTCATATATGCTTGCAGGATGCATGAATCTCAAGACTGTCCCTGCCACACTTTTCGAAACATTCACAAAAGTGACATCTCCGGGCTTCAAGAACGCATTCCAGGGCTCAGGCATCGAGACCATCCCTGCCGGCCTGTTCTCAAAGAACTCTGCAGTAAGTTCCGGATTCGAGGAAGCTTTCCTTGACTGTGCTTCATTGCATACGATAGAGGGCCCTGTCTTCGGCGACTGCTCGTCGGTTACATCCCTCTCATACACATTCTCCGGATGTACGGCTCTCAAGTCTCTTCCGGAGGGCATGTTTGATTCGATGGCAGCCTCAAAGACCAAGTTTACAGCCACATTCAAGGGCTGTACGGCTCTTGAAACCCTGCCTTCTGGTCTGTTCTCGAAGAACACCGTCGCTACACAGTTCTCAGAGACCTTCAGCGGATGCAGCTCCTTGAAGTCTATTCCTGAGGACCTTCTTGGAGACAATGAAAAGATCACTACGGTAAAGAAGATGTTCTACGGCTGCAGCTCTCTGACATCGCTTCCTGCAGGTCTTTTCGCAGGCACTCCGGCCATCACAAGCTTCGAAGGAACATTCTCGGGATGCTCTTCTCTCAAGTCGCTGCCGGAATCGCTGTTCTCTGCGATCGGAACCAAGACCAGCAGCATCACATTTACGGAATCTTTCAGAGACTGCTCTTCTCTGGAGTCTCTTCCAGCCGGACTGTTCGACACTGTCCGCAGGATCAATTATATCTATAACTGCTTCGACGGATGTTCGTCACTGACTGGAGAATCTCCATATACAGTGCTGACAGGCGAGGACGGAACCGAAACCAAGGTCCATCTTTATGAGAGGGAAAGGGGTACTGATTTCCCTGTCATCCCGTCATCGGCCTCATCCCACAGCGACTGTTTTGCAGGCTGCAACGGTCTGTCTGACTATAGCGGAATACCTTCAGATTGGAAATAATTCAATGATTGAAAATGAAAAGAATAACAAACATAATACTGTCATCCTTATTGATTGCCGCCTGCAGCGAGCCCGCTGAAGTCCTTCAGCAGGAAGCGGACTTTGCATCGGTGAAACTTTCTTCCCCTTCTGCCGTGATCTCGGAAGAGGGAGGTTCCAAGTCGATATTTGTGGCGACCAACCGTGAAGAATGGGAAGTGGTATGCGATCAGGACTGGGTCGACATCAGCATTGATGACAATGCAGTGACATTCTATGTCGATGAAAACACAGACAGTGAAAACCGTATTGCGGTGGTGGATGTGATTGCGGGAGAGAAGCCTGATGTGGCGAAGGCAAGATTCAAGGTGCTTCAGAAGGGAGTTTCTGTCACTGACCTCTCATCTGAGGGTACGGCCAACTGCTACATCGCATCTACAAATGCATCATACAGTTTCAGCGCGGCTGTAAAGGGCAATGGAGCTGACGACGGCAACACCTTCTATAGCGGTTATAACGGTCTTGAGATCGAGGGAGCGACCTATGCCGACCTTGTATGGGAGGCAGTGTATGACGGCGACAAGACCCGCAGCACGAAGGTCATAGATGATTCTCCGGTTTATTCTGCGGATGAAAAGGCCGTCTATTTCTCGACAGGCGGATACGAAGGCAATGCAGTGATCTGCGTCAGAAACGGAGGCGGCGACATTCTGTGGAGCTGGCACATATGGGTGGTGGACGACGAGATCGGAACATCAGAAGGCAATGGCCTCGAATGGATGGACAGGAACCTCGGAGCGCTCAACAACGACCCTGGAGACATTGCCAACAGAGGCATGCTGTATCAGTGGGGACGCAAGGACCCGTTCCTTCCTTCGCCTGCGGCATATCGTGAAGTGCCTTTCCACACATATGATGAAGAAGGCTATCTTACAGAGACAGAGGAAGAATACTATGAGATACAGGAACAGATAGAGCAGGCACGCATAGCGTTGAATGTCAACAACACCCAGACAGGCGACGGATTCCTTGATTGGGAATATATCAGCGTGGCCCCTGTGGCTATTCAGGCTCCGGGCAACATTGAATACTCTGTCCAGAACCCTACGACAGTTCTGGGATGCCGTACGGATATTCCGATAGGCGAGTATGTGTTCGACTGGTATCTCCAGCAGGACCTTCCGGGCAAGAGCGGAGCGCTGATGCAGTCGGAGTCCGATCTCTGGGGATATGCCGAAGCAGGAACAGAATACAAGACCATCTTCGACCCATGCCCTCCGGGCTATGCAGTGCCCCCTCGCGGAGCTTTTGACGAGATTCCTGACGGATATGCCTGCACTTATGTCGGCAGAGAATGGGAAAGGAATGACTATGGCTGGACATGGAAGGGAGGAAACGGAGACTATTTCCCAAGCACCGGCAACCTTGATGTGTCGGGACTTATAGGCGAGACCAGCGAGAAGATGCTCTACTGGACAGCGGAGACCTTCGGCAGCGGAACAAAAGGTTTTGGCAAGGCCGGAATGCTGTTCGTTGCTTACAATGAGGTCTATTACGGAATCTATCCTATTCTGGACGAGAACGAAGCCGCAGCATGGTATTCATACGGAGCCAGGTGCTTTGCCGCTCCGGTAAGATGTGTAAAGGAAGCGAGATAGGAGAATAAACTATACAATAAATATTAACTAAAACGAAGAAATTATGAAAGAATTTAATGCAGTCTACGAGGCTCCAAGCATGGAAGTCATCGAACTTCAGATGGAGCAGTGTATCATGTCGGACTCTTATGGCGGTCTTGGCGCCCCTGGACAGGGATCAGGTTACCATGACGGTCCTGATGGTTTGTAATCCTTTAAACGAATAGTACTATGAAAAAGATATTTAAGAGTCTGATCCTTGTTGCAGCAGCTGCAATGGGATTCACAGCATGCCAGGAAGAACTCCAAGGCGAGGACTATGCAAATGAAGGAACCGTTGTCGTAAGTTTTGTGGCAGGTACTCCTGAAACAAAGACATCCGTAGATACATCGGGGGATGTTCCTGAGTTTGCTTGGGATGATTCAGAGACTTTTGCTGTTCTTGAGCAGACTGATGCACTTGCTGAGGCGACTTCTGTGGCATATGCAAAGGTGGACGGAAAGGCAAAGATCGATGCTGAATTCGCAACCAATGCAGGAAAGAGTGAATATAAGTATGTGACAGTCTATCCGGAGACTGCATATGTGAGTGCTGAAAGCATTGATGAGGCGACTCTCAAGCTTCCTGCAGAGCAGATAATGACGACCGGTTCATATGATCCTGCTGCTGACCTTATGGTTTCAGAAGTAGTGACTGTAAATGCACAGCCTACCGAGGCTCAGATGGTAGCATTCACCCGTCTGGCTGCTGTTGCGAAGATGACTCTCAATAATCTTGAACTTGGAGCTGGTGAGCAGGTGGAGAAGGTGATCTTCACTGCCGCGGGTAAGAACCTTGCAGGAACTGTCACTGCAGACCTTGATGAACCTCATGTGTTTACAGTTGCCGAGGGTGTCGACAATGTAAGCGTTGCCGCCACATCGGAAGAAGTGTTCTTCACAGTCCTCCCGACCACTCTTGGGGCTGGAGATGAATATACCGTCACTGTCATCACCGACAAATATCTCTATGTAAAGAATGGTGTTATCCCTGATGAAAAGTCACTCGTCTTCGAAGCCGGTATGGTTACCCGCTTTAATGTAAATATGTCCGGAGTTGCTCCAAGTGAAAAATGGGTGCTTGTCCGTGACGCTTCGACCCTTAAGTCGGGAGATGTTGTGACTATTGCTTCTGTTAATTACGACTACATTGTGGGTGCGGATATGGGATCCTCTTATCCATATGCATCAGATACAAAAGTCGTTAAGTTTAATGATTATCTCTACCACCCGATTAGTATTTCTGATGTTGAAAACATGGTACAGAAATTCACTCTTGTAAAACGAGATAACAATAGGACCGCGTTTGATTTTTACAATGGAGCTACTGATTACGAAGGTGATGATAATAGTGGTTTCCTTTGTGTGTCAGGTTCTAATAAACTTATCCTTCAGGATTATTATAGCGTGGATACTCAGTTTGATGTGACCATAGACAATGATGGAATTGCGACAGTCTATGCTACGAATGCAGTAGGAAGTGGTAAACAGATGATGTTCTATTATAATAGTTATTCTGCGTGTTATTTTTATTGTTATAGTTCAATAACTGATGCTAAGAGAATCTATATTTATAAGCAAGATGGTGCAGAGGGCGATATCCCAGTTGTGGCAGCAAATGTGACAACAGAGGATGTGGTCATACCAGAAGAAGGAGCACAGATTGCTACAAAGATTGAAGAGGTAATTTTCAACTATGTTGGTGATTGGACTATATCTGCTTCTTCGAGCGAGTCATGGCTTAAAGTAAATTACGCAGATGGTGCTCTTACATATACCGCAGATGCCAATACAAGTGCAAAGCGTGACGCAACAGTCACCATTACCGCTACCCTTGACGGTCAGGATGACATTACATGGCCATTCACAGTTACCCAGAAAGGTGCTCCAACCGAAATTTCAATTGCCGAGTTTATTAGCTTGCCAAAAGATGAGAATACAGAAAAGACCATTTATAAACTCATCGGTAAAGTCGCTGTAATACCATCTTCGCCCACTGCCGCTTGGACTATTGAAGATGCAAGTGGCAATGAGGCATTTATAAGTTATCTTAAGACAGAAGGTGGTGTTAATGTGAAGGGGAATGTGGATATTCAAGTTGGGGATGTTATTGCATTCACGACATTTGCTAATGGAAGTGCCAAAGGAGGCTCTAGTACATATCCTTCAATTTATAAAGGACATTATACTCTGGTTGCATCAGCAGATGCTCCTGTGGATTATGAAGGAGGAAGTGTGAACGTCAATGTTGCTGTGCAGAAGTTCGGTCATATTGTTGCGCCTGATGCTATCAGTGTTGCTGAGGTTACAATGGGTGGCAATCCTTTCTCAAATTACACTTTCACAGATAATGGCAATGGTACAGCAACGGCAGTTGTAACCTTTGATCAGAATACTACAAGTGGAACCCGCGAGGTGTCTCTTAATTTCTCGGCAGGTTCTCCGTTAGCGGTTGCAACATCTGTTTCAGTAATGCAGGATGTTGATCCTGCCTTGAAGACAGGCTGGTGGCTTGTTACAGATGTAAACGACCTTCAAGCAGATGATATGATAATTATTGCTGCAACAGGTTTGGATTATGCCATCAGTACTGATACATATGCTAATAGCCGTAAATCCACTTCTATAACCAAAGTTGGAAGTGCTCTTGCAAATGTGAGCGTAAGCGTTCAGCAGTATGCTCTTGAGATTGTGGATGGTCTGTATGCATTTAAAGGAACTCTTGGTGATGAAGCGACTAAAGATAAGTATATCTATGCTACTAATACCAAAAATCAAATGAAATTAACATCCAGTCTCGAGAATAGCGGCAAATGGACTATTAATATTGCTGCGGATGGATCTGCAATTATTACTTCGCAAGGTGCGGAGACATACAAGTATATGCAGTATAATAACAAAACGGCATCGTCCCCTGCATTCTACTGTACAGATGGTTCTATGGGAGCAGTTTGCCTTTATAAGTACTACGAATAACAGTGAGCGTGGGTGCATGAATTGAAAGGAATTTGTACCGACGGTAGCGGAAACCGTGTATGAAACGATGTTTCCGTTACCGTGGGTACAAGAAACACAAGAAAATTGTACCGACGGTTTTGTCGGGAGAATAGATTTTACTGATATTTATGAAAATAGTCAAATCAGCTTTGAAGACAGTCCTGGTCGCTCTGGCGGCCATGGCTGCCTTTTCATGCCAGGAGAAACCTGGTGAGGGCGGAGAAGAAGGACCGGTACTTAATGAGGACCTTGAGCTCGTGGTGGATGTCGAGGATATAACCTACACATCGGCCAAGATCAAGGTGACTCATGACGGCGACAAGAGTGACACCTGGTACGGCTTCCTTACTGATGAGGTGGATGTCGACGAGGATGAGCTCATCGAGCAGGCGGTTGAGGATTATATGAACGGTGAGTCGTCGGAAGGCCTCCGCAAGTCAAAGAACTTCGTGACCGTGCTCAAGGACCTTGTTCCGGGTACGGACTACAAGTATGTGGCTTTCGGCTTGTCTTCGGACGGTGAGGTGTATGGCACTTCGGCTTCCGTCGAGTTCAAGACGACCGTTTCTTCTTCGGTCGATCCGGGCGGAAACACAGGCGGAGGCGGAAATCCCGGCGAGACCGTGAACGGAATGACCGTGAACAAGGCATGGACCGTGAACTATGTCGGCGAGGGCGTGATCGGTGATGAAGAGTATGACCATGTGATTACTGTCAACAGCACCGACAAGAACACCTATGCCATCACAGTCGTATATGCCAGCCTCTGGGATGTGAACGATCTTTACGATATGGCTGTCCTTTTTGTCGAGGACCTGAAGGCATATGTCGAGGAGGTCAACGACTATTACGGCACATCATATACCATTGCTGATGCTCTGTATTCAGGTAGCAAGTCCGATGCATTCGATCTGTATCCCGGATATTACATGGCTGTGGCTCTCGGTATAACTCCTGAAGGCAAGGTGAGCGGCTACTATGCCGTTTCCGATGTGTTCGAGGTAAAGGAAGCGATCCCTACTGAGGAGTACAAGGCATGGCTGGGCGACTGGACTATAGTCGGTGATAACGATGTCGAGTTCAATGTGACTCTCAGCAGGCATGTGACCAACAAGTCTTACTGGATGTACGGCTGGGAAGGTTTCGAGGATATTCCGGTAGATGTGGAGTACAACAAAGATCGTAACGACCTTACCTTCTATGCTCAGCTTGTTGCGGAGGATTATTATCTGGAGGATGCTGATGTCTATGCTGACATGTACTTCCTTGCGTCGGACAGGGACAACAAATATTATAAGAATGACAAAGGTGATTATGGAATCGCCATTGCCGGTATCCTTGAGGACGGTCAGCGTGCACTTGTAAGATATGGAGTCAATACTCCGAACTATCCTAAGTTCACGACGATGTTCTATGCCGCTGAAATTGACGGACAGGATTACTTCTTTACTGATACCGATGAACTGCCTTCATTCAGCAGCATAGCTGCAATGAATCCTGCCGGCCTGCCACCATCAGGAGCGATGATGAGAAGCCAGAACTTCAGAAGGAATCTGCGGAAATAGGGCTTCGTGCCCGAATAAATACAATGTCGGCTGAGTGCATAAGATTCTGTACTCAGCCAACATTGTATAATCGATATCTACAAGTTCTCCACAGTCTCCTTGTCCAGACCTGTAGCCCTAACGATGATGTCAAGATCGACGCCCAAGTCCTTGAGGTTCTTTGCCGTCTCAGTCCGGCCCTTTTCCAGTCCCTTTTCCAGACCCTTTTCCAGACCTTCTTCAAGTCCTTTTTCAAGACCCTTTTCCAGACCTTCTTCAAGTCCTTTTTCAAGACCCGCCTCATGGCCGATAGCCCAGCCGATTTTCTCAGCTTCTTCTCGTGCCGTATTGATGATGTTGTCGTAGTCCCCCATATTCTCAAGTGATTGTTTGTAATTCTTCAATTCCTGTGCTGTAAAACTACCAATTTCCGCTAACAAAAACAAGCGCTTGAATAGCGGGTCAGAAAATTTCCTGGGTATTTCCTCCATTTCATGCATGTGCTTCAGCAGATACATCCATTTATCAAATACTGTCTCAACTTCCCAAATCTTTTTGTTGAAGCGTCCCAGTTCCAGAAAGACGAATCTCAATACATCCGTCATCTCTTCGTGATTTGAATCTTCTCTGAGCCGATACGATGAAAGGAAACGGTCCGCCGGCCAGTCACCGGAATGGTCGAATCTGAAATTCAGAATAGCGACTACCGTTACCGGTTTCAGATCATAATCCCATACAAATTTTGTCGGAGCGCCATTTATAGCTTTCTCCTTGACATAGAGCTCGTGTGCATGGCGGCCCTGCTCGTTGATAGGATAAGTCGTGTAGTAGACCGCCCGTTTACGGAAATGCTTCTGGTAACCCTTCTGCATTTCGATAATGAATTTTCTTCCGTCCCTGCATCTGCATGAAATATCGAAGATGACCTTTCGATCCTCTTCTGTCAGCCCCAGATGTTCTGTCGGAATGAATTCCACATCGACAATCTCGACATCATTCATCAACATGTTCAGGAACCCGATAAGCACATCCTTGTTTGCCTCGCTTCCGAACAACTTCTTGAACATGAAGTCGCATAGCAGTTCCGCATACTTCTGTCCACTCTTCACTTCGTCGTTTTTCAAAACATCATTGTCCATAATCATAGGTGTTAAAATCATATGGCAAAGTTCCGAAGAAGAGTCCTGACTGAAGCTAAGAAAAAGAAAAACATTTTTTATGATTCCGGTCATTCGTCCCTAAAAACGCGACTTTCGTCACATTTTTCTTTTTCTTAGTCTATCTGGTCGTGAATCGGGGTGCAGAATACAAAAAAAGAGACCGACTGAATCGGTCTCTTTCAGGGTGCCCAGTGGGATTCTTTCGCTGTCGCTCAAGCGACTTCGTCGATGACGAACCTGGTTCTCATCCAACCGGACACAAAAAAAGGAAGCCTTTCGACTTCCTTTTTTGGGTGCCCAGTCGGATTCGAACCGACGACATTCAGAACCACAATCTGACGCTCTAACCAACTGAACTATGGGCACCATGTTGTTTTAAGGACTGCAAAGATACGTAAAAAAATCATATCTGCAATATTTTGTCAAATATTTCTTGTGAAGTTTGAAATGACAAATTTTTTGCTAATTTTGTAGAATCAGTAAAATTTACAGGAAATATGGGACGTGAAATTAAGTTCTCCCTGGTATATAGGGACATGTGGCAGTCGTCCGGAAAATATGTGCCGACTGTCGCTCAGTTGAAGGAGGTTGCTCCTGCAATCATTGATATGGGATGCTTCGACCGTGTGGAGACCAATGGAGGCGCCTTTGAACAGGTAAATCTCCTGTTTGGAGAGAATCCAAACAAGGCTGTGCGCGAATGGACAGCTCCTTTTCATGCCGCAGGTATCCAGACACATATGCTTGAACGCGGATTGAATGCCCTCCGTATGAATCCGGTTCCGGCGGATGTACGCGAACTTATGTATAAGGTAAAGAAGGCCCAGGGTACTGACATCTCGCGTTCTTTCTGTGGATTGAATGACCATAGAAACCTACGCCTCAGCGTAGAATATGCCAAGAAGGCAGGGATGATCTCGCAGGTGGCCCTGTCCATAACGAACTCTCCTGTTCATACGGTTGATTATTATATGGGTGTCGTGGACCATGTGGTAGAGTACGGATGCGACGAAATCTGTCTCAAGGATATGGCCGGCATCGGAAGACCTACTTTCCTTGCCGAGCTGACTGCCCGTATAAAGAAGAAATACCCTCATATAAAGGTACAGTACCATGGACATTGCGGTCCTGGCTTCTCTCCTGCATCTATGCTGGAAGTCGCTCGTGCCGGTGCTGACTATCTTGATGTTGCTGTCGAGCCGCTTTCATGGGGAAAGGTCCATCCGGATGTTATTACAATCCGTGAGATGCTCAAGGCGGACGGATTCCAGGTGAAGGACCTGAACATGAATGCATACATGGATGTACGTGCCCTTACCCAGAAGTTCATCGATGAGTTCCTGGGCTACTGGATCGATCCGAACAACTCGCATATGAGTTCTCTGCTTGTAGGCTGCGGACTTCCGGGTGGAATGATGGGGTCTATGATGGCGGACCTTAAGGGCTTCCATGGGGCGATAAACGCTTCTCTTCGTGCTCAGGGCAAGTCAGAACTTACTCTTGACCAGCTGATGGTAATGCTTTTCCAGGAAGTGGAGTATGTATGGCCTCGTCTCGGCTATCCGCCTCTTGTGACTCCGTTCAGCCAGTATGTGAAGAATACAGCCCTGATGAACCTTATGAATATCCTAAAGGGACAGCCTCGCTGGACTACAATAGACAAGGATACCTGGAACATGATTCTCGGAAAGATGGGTACTCTTCCTGGCGAGCTTGCTCCTGAGATCGTCGCTCTTGCAAAGGAAAAGGGACTTGATTTCTACACTGGTACTCCACAGGACGCCTTCCCGAACGAATTGGACAAGTTCCGTGCGGTCATGAAGGAAGAGGGCTGGGACTGCGGACAGGATGACGAGGAACTCTTCGAACTTGCCATGCATGAGAGACAGTACCGCGACTATAAGAGCGGTGTCGCAAAGGAAAGATTCAACAAGGACCTTGAAGCTGCCCGTGCAAAGGCAGGTGCCCCTATAGTTGTAACGAGACCTGTTGTCGAGATGCCGAAGTTCGACGTTGATGCAATTCTTCAGAAATATCCGTCTGCAGTTCCTGTTCAGGCTCCGGTGAAGGGACAGGTCCTCTGGCAGGTTGATGTGGATGATGCGTCATCTGCTCCGGTTGTCGGAACCGAGGTGAAGGTTGGTGAACCTATGGGTTATATCCAGGCATATTATGGAATGGAAGATGTTGTTCCAGCAACAGACGGCAGAGTGCTTGCTGTCTGTGCAAAACAGGGCGAGAATGTAGTCAAAGGCGAGATATTGGCCTTCATACAGCCTGCAAAAGTCGGTTCAGGCTTTTAAAATTGATTCAAAACTTTTACTGAAATTCCAATTGTTTTTGAACACATGTCAGAAATGAGACATGTGTTTTTCTTTTTGATATATATAGGTTATGTTTGCGTTACCTTTTTAATTAATTAACACTAACCAAATCAAATTTTCTATGTTTAGAAATTTATTCGCTAAGGCAGTGGCGGTATCCATGATACTCGCTGCAAGCATTCTGGGGGGGGGTATAAGTCTCTCCGCACAGAACAAGCCTATCAGCGGTACTGTCACTGACGCTTCGGGTGTTCCTGTGATTGGAGCAGCCGTTTATGTAGTAGGCAATACCAGCACAGGTGTAATGACAGATGTGGATGGTAAATACAACCTATCTGTTCCAGCAAATTCAACGATTGCAGTTTCCTGCATCGGTTATGCAACCAAGACAGTAGCTATCGGATCTGAAGCTGTTTACAATGTCATGCTTGAGGAGGATACAACCCTTCTGGAAGAGACTGTCGTTGTAGGTTACGGAGTCCAGAGAAAGTCTGACCTCACTGGTTCAGTTGCATCAGTAAAGTCTGAGGATCTTCAGAACCGTTCGACTTCTGACGCTGCTGCTGCTCTTCAGGGTAAGGCTGCCGGTGTACAGATCATCAATTCTTCTGGTGCTCCTGGTACAGGTGCTTCTATCCGCGTTCGTGGATATTCATCTAACTCAGGCAACATCGGACCTCTCCTCATCGTTGACGGTCTCAAGGTTGACAACATCCAGTACCTCGACCCTTCAATGATCGAGTCAATGGAGGTTCTCAAGGATGCAGCTTCTGCTGCCATCTACGGTGCTGAGGCAGGTAACGGTGTCGTTCTCATCACTACAAAGACCGGTGAGAAGGGTAAGGCAAGCATCACTTATGATGGCAAGTTCACTCTTCAGATGCTTGGCAAGAAGGCTGAGCTCTTCGACGGTCCTGGTTACGTTGAGTATCAGAAGGCTATCGGCCAGATTAACGACGAGCTTCTCGCTGCCAACGGTTATAAGGAAGGTATGGACTACAACTGGTTCGATGCTGTATTCGCTCCAAGCTGGGCACAGCAGCATGGTATAACTCTCCAGGGTGGTAACAACAGAGGACACTTCCTTGCAGCTCTCAACTACCTTAATAATGATGGTATCGTTATCGGTGACAAGGACGTTTACAAGAGACTTTCAGCTCAGATCAATGCTGACTATAAGCTCTTCGACTGGTTCACAATCGGAACAACCAACTCATTCGAGAAATATTACAGAAAGTCTGTATCTCAGTCATCATACGGTTCAATGTTGAACTCAGTGATGTCTCTCGACCCTCTTACTCCTGCTTACTACAGCAACATTGAAGATTGTGCTACAGCAATGCAGCAGCACTATCAGATGGGTGACCCTGTTCGCCGTGACCCTAATCACAACAACGATTTCTACGCTACTTCCAAGTATCTTGAGGAATCAACCGGTAACCCTCTCCTCCAGAGAGACCGTACAGATTCATACTCAGAAGGTATCAATATCCGTGGTTCGATCTTCGCTAACCTCACTCCATTCAAGGGCCTCACAATCACTTCGCGTTTCGGTTATAGAATCGCTCAGTCAAGCTCTCACAGCTACAGCGAGCCTTATTGGGCAACAGGTATGGCGAACTCTACTGATTACAGCATTTCAGCTGGTGTGAACTCAAGCTACTACTATCAGTGGGAGAACTTCGCAAACTACAACACACGTATCGGTAAGCATGACATCAGCGCAATGGTCGGTATGTCTTATATCGAGAACAATTCTGACAGCGCAAGCATCTCTTCACAGGGTACTGATATTCTTCAGTCTTATGAGCCACAGTATCGTTATATCAACTATCTTAAGGATGATGCTGTAAAGACTGTCTCTAACGCTCCAGGTAAGTCTGCAAGCATGTCTTACTTCGGCCGCGTAGGTTACTCTTATGACAACAGATATAGCGTACAGGCTAACTTCCGTGCTGACGCATTCGACTCTTCGAAGCTTCCTTCAACAAACCGTTGGGGATATTTCCCATCAGTATCTGCCGGATGGACACTCAGCAATGAAAGCTTCATCAAGGATAATGTTGACAAGAGTGCCATGTCATTCCTCAAACTCCGCGGATCTTGGGGACGTAACGGTAACGTGAACATCCTCAGCGGATATCCTTACACAGCTACTATCGCTCTTAACGGACAGTGGTATCAGTACGATCCTTCTACAGGAAACGGTGAACTTACATATGGTTCAGGCCCTACTGACATGCCTAACCCAGACCTCAAGTGGGAGACTTCAGAGCAGATTGACCTCGGTCTCGATGCACGTTTCCTCAGCGACAGACTCTCGTTCACATTTGACTGGTACAGAAAGATTACCAAGGACCTCCTCGTATCATTCGCCCCAGTACCTGAAATCGGTGTTAAGTCTACTTATGCGAATGCAGGTAACGTTCTCAACTCTGGTTTTGAGTTCGAACTTGGCTGGAAGGATTCAGTTGGTGACTTCCACTATAGCATCAATGCAAACCTTGCTACACTTCACAATGAGGTTCTTTCACTCCACTCTGCTCTCGACCGTATCGACGGTACTGTAGGTGGTGTGAGCGGTCTTAACAACAAGATCCGTACTTCATTCGAAGCAGGTTACCCTATCTGGTACTTCCGCGGTTACAATTATGCAGGTGTAAACACTGAAACTGGTGCTCCGCAGTACTATAATAAGGATGGTGAAATCGTAGAGACTGTAATGGATAGCGACCTCCAGTATATCGGTAAGGCTATTCCTGATGCAACTTATGGTATTACAATCAATCTTGCATACAAGGGATTCGACCTCCTCGTATTCGGTACCGGTACAGTCGGAAATGATATCTTCTCACTCCTTTACTCAGCTGACCGTCCAAGAACAAACTGTCTCTCACACTACTATGAGAACTCTTGGAAGAACCCAGGTGAAAACGCTCTCTACCCACTTTCAAGTAAAGTTTCTAACGACTGGTATTTCTGGAGCTCAAGCGCTTCAATCTTCGATGGCTCGTTCTTCAAGTTCAAGCAGATCCAGTTCGGTTACACTCTTCCAAGGAAGTTCACTCAGAAGTTCCTCGTGAACAACTTCAGAGTATACGCATCTCTTGATGACTTCTTCACAATCTCAAGCTACCCTGGTTGCGACCCTGAGACTGCTACTACAGGTTCACACAACGGTATGGGATACGACGCAGGTACTTATCCTACAATGAAGAAGGTGGTATTCGGTGTTAACATTACATTCTAATTTTTAAGAAGATATTTATATGAAAAAAATATTAATTCCTATTCTTCTTTCTGCAGCTGCTGTCTTCTCAGCATGTAATCCGGATCTCCTTGAGATTCCGCAGAAAGGTGTAGTCAGCACTGATACTTTCTATCAGACTGATGAGGATGCTGAGGCTGCAATGGTTGCTGCTTATCAGGGTTTCCTTTGGAACATTTGTACTCAGGAGGGTGCAAGTATCTACGCACCTATGCGTGCTTGCTTCAACCTTTGTGGTGATGATATCTATGCTGCCGGTGAGTTCTTTGGTGACAATGACTTCATGGGTGCGATGAATGAGTTCCGTTATGACAACTCAAGTGAGGTTATCCGTAATGCATACAGCAACATCTACTATGCAATGTATTATTCAAACCTCGTGATCCACTACTTCAAGGATGGTCTTCCAAATGGTGGTCAGACTGATGTTACAAAGAGAGTGGTAGCTGAGGCTCGCGTACTCCGTGCATACATGCACATGATGCTTGCTATCGGTTGGGGCAACCCACCTCTCGTAGACGGTATTCTTTCTGCAGCAGACAACCCAGTAAACTATCCTGGTACTCAGGCTGAGCTCTTCCAGTGGTGTGCTCTGGAGTGCGAGACAGCTCTTCCTGACCTCGAAGAGCGTAAGAGCCCGACAGATAAGGCTGGTGCTGTAAAGGTTACAAAGGGATTTGCAAATGCTGTTGCAGGTAAGTGCTACCTCTTTGCAGGTGATTATGCAAAAGCTAAGACTGCCCTCTGGGAAGTAATCAAATCAGAGAAGTATACTCTTGTTCCTGGTGACAGATATTGGGAGAACTTCCATATTGAAGGTGATGCAAACGAAGAGAAGATCTTTGAGGCTAACCTCGAACTCAATGCTAATGTGCCTGTATGGTTTGATATCGTTAGCCGTTCTACTTGGATGGAGTCTCAGATCTGGAACTGGCGTTCAGACCATTTCGTGCTTAACCCAAGTTCTTCATACTCTGGTATCGACGGTTGGGGTGGTCTCGGAATCCCTCAGTGGGTTGCTGACGAGTTCATCGCAAACGACGGTCCTGATTCATACCGTGTGAAGGCTACCATGATTCCTATTGAGGATGTTGTCTATAACACTGTATATGGTCTTGCGGAGGTTGATGCTATGACTCTTGAACAGAAGAAGGCAAGTGACAAGCTCGGACTTGACGCGCGTGGTCTTTACGGTCAGTCATTCTATCTCCCTCTTAAGCCTGTTACACGTATCGCTGACTGCGTTGGCGTTGGACAGAATATCCGTGTAAACAACTTCGTCATCATGCGTTATGCTGAGGTTCTTCTCCTTTACGCTGAGGCATGTCTCAAGACAAACGATGATGCTACTGCAAAGACTTATATCAACATGCTTCAGCAGCGTGCCGGTTCAAAGACTGTAAGTGACAAAGTTGATATGGATGTTCTCAAGAAAGAGAAAAAGATCGAGCTCTGGCTTGAGGGTGCTCGTTGGGCTGACATGGTTCGTTGGGGTGACTTCGAAGGCGCTAAGCAGGCTGGTCAGAAGGTGACTGTTCTTTACGATAAGCTTACAAGAGAACCAAAGGCTGATGATGAGGAAGTTACTTGGCATAAGGACGGACGTTTCTACACAGTCGTTACTCACGCTGCAAAGGACCGTGGAGATAAGATCGGTTTCGTTGCTGGAAAGCACGAGCGTTTCCCTTATCCTTATTCAGTGACTTCAAAGAATCCTAGCATTAAGCAGAATGATGGTTGGGAATAAAAACCTGTCCATGACAAATAAACAACCTGGCTTAGGTTGGTAATTAGTTAGTTTAAATAATGAAGTGCATCCGGGCGTGAGCCTCGATGCACTCTTTTTATATGTGCGACTTTCGTATTTTGCCACCCATGACCGGAAATGAAATATAATTTCTTATATTTGTAGGGCTTGTAAGATTCGGAAGATTCAACAATTAAACCATAACCGATATGAACACTAAAAAAACTGATTGGGGGGGGCAGAACTACACCTCGCCATCCCTGGAAGTAATTGAATTGAATGTTGAAGCATCAATCTGTGTTGTTGCCAGCAATAGTCCAGGATATGGTGATGGCGACAATGATTTAGGTGAAATTTAATGCAGGAAGCCATGAGAAAGTCATTTTCAATCCTGATGCTTCTTGCAGCAGCTGCAATCGCATCCGTATCCTGCCAGAAGCAGGATGCAGCCACTTCTGAACTTGAACAGACGACTCTTGTCTTCACTTCTGAAAAACCAGCCTTCGACGACGCTGTCAAGACTGAATGGGTCGAAGCTGAAAATGCGGTTCATTGGACTCATGGTGATAAGATCCGTATGGCATATACAATTACTGTTGATGGAACTCCTGTTTGGCAGGGTGCTGAAGGTGCTAACAATAAGGATGGAAATCCTGAAGAAGCAAGACTTTATGTTTCCAACGAATTGGATTTAGGCGGAGGAACATCTGCTGTCGGTACATTCAAAATACCAGTGTATTTTAAAGAAGATCCAACAAAACCAATGCTTGAGGTAGGAAGTTATAATTTTTATACCCTATATCCTTCGAATTCTAATACTTCAGGTGAATTTGTCTCTAAGCGTCCCGGAGTTGTATATATCACGTTAAAACCAGAGCAAACTCCAAAGGCAAACTCTTTCGATAGTGACGCTGACATTATGGTTGGTCGATCGGTTAGCGAGTATGATGGATTGCCAACTGATGATATCTCTGTCAACTGGAACAGAGCTGTAGCACATGCTTATATCACGTTGGAGAATCTAAAGGAATCTGTTGCAGGGGAAGTAGTCAATAATATTACTCTTACGGCTCAGGCTGATGCTAATGTTGCTGGAACGTTTACTATTGATATTACAGACGGGACTATTGAGCCAAGAGATGACAGTAATCCTAAGAATAAGCTGACAATTAACGGTACGAATCTTCCTGCAATAACTTCTTCTCAGGATGTCTCCTTCTGGGCATGTCTGAATCCTTGCACTCTTACGTCACTTACAGTGGAAGTCGATACTGACAAGGCTACATATGTCCGTTCGATTGACCTTTCTGCTAATAACAAGACCTTCCTTAAGAATCGTCGTAACCTCCTGTCCATCAACATGGGTGGAAACGACGTTGTCAGAACCCCTAAAGCAGATCCAGAACCAGATAAATATTATAAAAAAGTTACTTCTGCCCCTGCAGATTGGAGCGGTACTTATCTGATTGTTTGCGAAGATGCAGGTGTTGCTTTGACAGGATCTGGTAATGATGCTACTTCTATAAAGAAAGGTACAGTGGTAACAATATCAGATAGTAAAATCGCCCAAAACAATGCTATGAATGCAATATGTGTGAGTATAGAATCAAATGTTACATGTGGGTATCTGGTCAAAACACAGACTGATTACTATATTTATCATACAGATTCCGCTTCTGAAGATCATTTTAAAGCAACTACAAATTCTGGAACAGCTGATAATTATAATGTGTCTTTTGAAATATCAGATGGTCTTTTGGTCTTTAAAACAGGCTCTGGATATCTGAGATATAACAAGACTAGTAAGATTTTTAATTACTATGTTGATGGTTCTAAACAAACTCCTATCCAACTCTACAAACTTGAAGATTAAATAGAAGCGACTTTTATAACAACCTTGTCGGCTGAGCGCAGACACTTCTGCACTCAGCCGACAAGGTTTATGGGGGTAATGTGTTGATATGTCGGGTGTTGTGATTTAGGGTGTTTTGCTAAAAATGGTTGGTGTTTACACCTTATCAGAAAGGTTATGGTGAAGATTCGGCCGTTATTTGCAAACTCCTTCAAGCAGCGGTCATATCTGTCCAAAGTTGGCTTGAGTGACGGAAGATCGTCACTCAGGACAGGGGCGATTTTTGTAACCGATTAAGTGTCAGTGTTTTATGAGGCCGGATGTTGGCTTGAGTGACTCAGACCTGACACTCAAGCCAACTTTGAAGTCAGTTTGACTCCCTATATTATTGTAGGTGTAAACAGGTATATCGTAACCTTATAACCTGTAGGACAATGCGAGACATACCCCTGCATGATCCCTACTTGCGTAACTTGTAAACAATTGGAATTCAATCCGATAGCGAAAATCGCCTGCGGCAGATGGCGCAGGCGATTTTCGATAAACCTCTGGTTGTCAGGCAGATGGCTGTTGCTGAAAAAGTGCGCTGTTACCGACATGTAGATGTGCCGTCAACTCAAGGCAGGTCCGGAACCTCAAAAAAGTTGGCCGGCAAACATTCACATGTGTGCCGGCCGGATAGAAAAGTTGTTAATATGGTTGGGTTAGAAATTCTGAATAAAGCCTTTGCGCTGCCAGTTGTATTCGAACTTGTATTCTTCTACAGTGTTGAAGTCGAAGTCAAGGCCTGACTTCTTGTACCACTGCCAGCTAAGGATTAGTTTTGCACCGTCTTCCTCGATGATGTCTGCAATAGGAAAACTTATGTATGAACCGTTTGAAAGAACAAGCTGCGATGCATTGTCAGTCGTCCAGACTTCTCCGTATGCATTGTGACGGAAATTCAGGATGTATTCGCCGTTGTCATTCTTTGAATATACCAGATTCACAAGGTGCTTCTGATTGCTTCCTGACTTCACATGAGAGCGTATCATCATGTTGATGTATCCGCCTGAGAACCAGAGCTGGTCGATATAGACCGGATCCTGGACTGCGATTTCTCCCTCCTGCGCGTCTTCCAGTGCCACTGCCTTCTTGTCAAGCACGTTGGCGAAACTGGTAAGACGGATGTCATATTCATCGCTTTTGCCGTCAGTTTCATTAAGTACATCGCAAAGTACCATGACTCTTTTTGATTCAGAGAAGCTTCCGCTGCCAAGCTGTTCCACGACATTGAATGTGTTTCCCTGGTCGCTTACGATCCTTCCTTCGACGATATTTCCCATCGTCATGTTGTTGTATGCAAGCGTGTCATCCTTCTGACACGAAACAATGGCAAGTGCAGATACTGCTGCTGCCACGAAGATCAGTGTTTTCTTTATATTTGTCATATTCATAATCCTAGGAACGTGTATGGTTTAACATAACTGTCATATAAGATGCATAAATGATCGGAATCGTTGCATTTGATATCCGAACTTGTTAAATTTGTTAACGTGAAATTGCTCAGACATGATAACATTCGTACTATCCATCGTTCTGCTTGTGGCGGCTTATTTCGTTTACGGCAAGATTGTAGAGAGATATCTTGATGTGGATCCCTCAAGAACTACCCCTGCTTATGAAAAGAGTGACGGAGTGGATTTCCAGCCTCTTCCGACATGGAAGGTCTTCATCGTCCAGTTCCTGAACATTGCCGGTCTGGGACCGATCTTCGGTGCGGTTTCAGGAGCTGCCTTCGGCCCTGCGGCCTATATATGGATTGTCGTGGGATGCATCTTCATGGGTGCCGTACATGATTTCTTTGCAGGAATGATGTCCATTCATAATGGGGGAGTCAACATGCCCGACCTTGCTGCAAGATATCTGGGAAAAAGGGTGAAGGGATTTATGAATCTTGTAGTAGCCTTCCTTCTTATGGCTGTCGGAGTGTCTTTCGTGATAGGACCTTCTGGCCTTATGCAGAATCTTACAGGTATCGATAAGGAGATATGGCTCTATATAATATTCGGCTATTACATCCTGGCGACCCTTCTGCCTGTCGACAAGATAATCGGCACCATCTATCCGTATATGGGTGCGGTTCTGCTTTTCATGGCATTGGGTATAGGCGTCATGCTGATTGCAGGTGAACTGAACGGTACGCATAATATGATGGAACTGACTCCAGCGGTGCTGAAGAACTGGCACTCTGATCCTCAGAGCAATGTGCTGGTACCGATGATGTTCATTGTTATTTCATGTGGTGCGATATCGGGTTTCCATGCCACTCAGTCGCCGATGATGGCCAGGTGTCTGAAGAATGAGAAGCATGCCCGTCCTGTGTTCTACGGTGCGATGATCGCTGAAGGAATAGTGGCTATGATATGGGCGACGGCGGCAATTACATATTTCGGCGGTCCCGACGGACTTAACGCTGCCATGTCCGATACCGGAACCATGGTGGACGGTGTGCTGGTGAAGAATGCTCAGGCTGCAGATATTGTAGATATGATATGCCGCAGTTGGCTTGGCAAGGCGGGGGCTGTGATAGCGATACTGGGTGTAGTCATATGTCCTGTGACTTCCGGTGACACCGCTTTCAGAAGCCTGCGTCTCTCGGTTGCCGACCTTTTCAGATATGACCAGAAGCCGGTTGTGAAACGCCTGGTAGTGTGCATTCCGATTTTTCTCGTGGCTTTCTTCTTCTGCAAGGTGGATTTCTCGACAGCATGGAGTTATCTGGGCATAGCCAACCAGATACTTGCGTCCCTTGTGCTCTGGACTGGTGCAGCATATCTTATAAGCAAAGGAAGAGCGCACTGGATGTGCTCTCTTCCTGCAACCTTCCTTACATTTGTCTGCGTGAGTTTCCTTGTGATCGCTCCGCTGGGATTCGGACTTGCACCGGTCATCGGCTATATTGCCGGTGCTGCCGTTGCACTTCCTCTGCTGGTGTTCTGTATTGTCTATGCTAGACGGTATACTTCTTCCTTGTAGGTCGGCCGATCAGCTGGATGTCGATGCTTTCCAGCTTATAGCCTTTAAACCTTTTTCTTCCCAGATGTGATTCGATGAGGGCTACGAGCTCATCGTCGATCACATCACGGTATGTATGGTTCTCGTGGTCATAGAAATGGATGTGCTTGAATGTGTTTACGTCAAAGTACATCTTGTTGTTGGAACTGAGACGGTAGTGGTAAATGCCAAGCATCGCCATCTGTGTCAGGATGTTGTACACGGAGGCTACCGTTACCTTGGTGGTCCCTTTTTCCTTGATTGCTTCTGTGACCATGTCGGCGCAAGCATGTCCCAGAGACATCATCGCTTCGTGGACGGCAAGTCTCTGTGGTGTTGCTTTCAGTGAGTGTTTGCGGAGGATTGTCTTGAATTCCTCCATGTTCGGGCATCTGTGTGTCGTCATTTTGAAATGCATTTGCCGCAAAGTTATGCAATTTGTCCCAAAACTCCAAGTAAATTTGATAGTTTCTAAATTAAGGCAAATACTTTGTGTTTTATCCGTAAAAATGGTAATTTTGCAGCCGATTCGGAATTGCACATTGATTATGAAATATGCCTTGATTACGGGAGCGGCCTCCGGTATGGGCCGCATTTATGCACTTCGACTTGCGGAGAAAGGATATAACCTGGTATTGGTGGATATAAATTCCATGCAGCTGGAGAAGACAAGGGATATGGTTCTGGAGCAGTTCAAGGATGTCGATATCCGCAATATCGTCCAGGATCTCTCTCTTCCGGACGCGGCAGAGAAGGTGTTCAATATCACGGAGGCGGAAGGTTACGAGGTGGAAGTCCTTGTGAACAATGCCGGCATAATGTTTTGCCAGGGTCTTGCGGAGACCAGCGAGAGGATGCTTGGGCTGATCATGGCGGTCCATATGACGACTCCTCTGATGCTTTGCCGAAAGTATGTCGGTTCCATGAAGGAGAGAGGATGCGGATACATTCTGAATATATCTTCGCTTGCCGCCTGGATGATATGGCCGGGAATCGGCATGTACGGATGTACAAAGCGCTTTGTCCGCAATTACTCGCGCGAGCTGAGGATCGAGTGTCAGAAGACGGGTGTAAGCGTGACCAATGCATATTTCGGTGCTGTGGATACTCCGCTGATCCCTCTTAAGGACAGTCTGCGCCGCCTGGCACGTGCTCTTGCGGTGATGATAACTCCGGAAAAGGCTGTCGACAGGGCTCTCAAGGCGACGTTCCGCAGAAGAAGAGGCGTGATGCCTGGACTTCTGAACAAGATATTCCTTCCTTTCATCATCATTATGCCTGACTGTCTTCTCGGCTGGATTTACAGAAAGGCTAAGCCTTATCTGATGAAAGTCTGATAAAATCGGCGTGATGTGAGCGGAAATTGTTATATTTGCAGGTTACTCAAAATGAAATGAATATGGAAACGGTAAAGTGTCTGATAATCGGCGGCGGTCCTGCGGGATATACCGCTGCGATCTATGCTTCAAGAGCCGATATCGCTCCGGTTGTCTATGAGGGCGTACAGCCTGGAGGTCAGCTTACTACAACTACAGATATAGAGAACTATCCCGGCTTTGAGAACGGAATTGCCGGTCCTGAACTGATGGCTGCAATGAAGGCGCAGGCTGTAAGGCTTGGTGCAGACGTGCGTACCGGTGCCGTGACTGATGCCGATCTTTCCAAGAGACCTTTCAGAATCGTGATTGACGGAGAACATGAGATAGCAGCTGAGGCTCTGATAATCGCTACAGGAGCGACAGCAAAGTATCTCGGTCTTCCTTCAGAGATAAAGTATCGTGGACTCGGAGTGTCTGCCTGCGCTACCTGTGACGGGTTCTTCTACAGGAAGAAGACGGTTGCAGTTGTCGGAGGAGGCGATACAGCGTGCGAGGAGGCGACCTATCTGGCCGGTCTTTGCAAGAAGGTCTATATGATCGTACGCAGGGATGTCCTCAGGGCTTCGCAGGCTATGCAGGAGAGAGTGATGTCCACTGAAAACATCGAGATCCTATGGAACTGCAATACAAAGGAAGTGCTCGGAGACGAATACGGTGTGACCGGAGCAAGACTCGAGAGAAAGGATGGCGAGGTTTTTGATATAGCTGTGGACGGATTTTTCCTTGCTATAGGCCACCATCCTAATTCTGAACTTTTCAGCAGATGGGTCAATGTGGACAAGGAGGGATATATCGTTACTGACGGAAAGACTTCCAAGACCAATGTCGAGGGTGTCTTTGCTGCAGGAGATGTCCAGGATCCTTTGTACAGGCAATGTGTTACTGCGGCGGCTTCAGGATGCCGTGCGGCTCTGGATGCCGAGAAGTTCCTTAAAATGAAATAATTTATCTGGTAATGAAAATTAAGAACCTTTTTCTTGTACTGGCAGCAGTCGTTGCCATGGCATCATGCAAGTCTCAATATGAGCTGCTGATCAACAGCAATGATGTTGACTTTAAATATAAGGGCGCCTTTGATTATTTCAATCAGGGCAAATATTCAAAGGCTGCGGCTCTATTCGAATCTCTTTCCGTGCTGACAGACGGTACTGAACGTGATGATACGGTCCGTTATTACTGGGGACTCAGCAACTACATGTTCAGAGATTATTATACTGCCGAGACAAACTTCGAGAAGTTCATCGAGAGTTATCCGAGAAGCCCGTTCACTTCAGATGCCCGTTATCTCTATCTGGACTGCCTTTACAGGTCAACCCTCAGATATGAATTGGACCAGGCTCCTACATATAAGGCGATAAACGCCATTTCGGAGTATATTCTTGAATTTCCGGAGAACGAGCATATGCAGGAATGCCGTGATATGCTTCTGGAACTTAATGACCGTCTTGACCGTAAGGCATATGAATCTGCAAAGCTGTATTACAAGATGGAGGATTACCTTGCTTCCAGAGTCGCTTTGAGGAATGTCCTGAAGGCTGATTCGGATAATGCATATCGAGAGGATATCCTGTATTATATAGCCATGTCGTCATACAAGTATGCGAGCCTGAGTGTGCCGGAGAAGAGGAGGGAACGATATCTTACTTTCGTGGATGATTATTACAACCTCATAGGAGAGATTCCTGAATCACATTACAGAAGAGAGCTTGACAATGTGTACAACAAGGTACAGAAGGCTCTTGGCAGGAATGTAGTTGAAGGTGATGATGAGGAAATGACGGAGAGAGATTTTGCCAAGGAAAGAAGAAAAGTTCTCCGTGAGGAAAGAAAATCGAAAAAAAATTGAAACTCTCTTTGAAACCGAGGGTATAATTAAATGGAGATTAATTATTTTTACAGATATGGCAAACAAGAAAACACCGGTAAACACGCTTACAAGAGACCTTAACGATCTTGCTGCTCCTACAGGAAACATTTATGAGACAGTAGTGATACTTTCCAAGAGGGCAAACCAGATCGCTATTGCCGAGAAGAAGGAACTTACAAGAAAGCTTGAGGACTTCAAGAACGATCGTGACACGATGGAAGAGGTATTCGAGAATCGTGAGCAGATCGAGATATCTAAATATTACGAGAGACAGCCAAAGCCTAGCCTCGTTGCTATCGAGGAGTTCAAGGAAGGAGAGATCTCTTACAGAATGGCAAAGCAGGACGAGGAGTAATCTATGCTTAGCCGGCTTCAAGTCAGGAATTATGTATTGATAGACTCTCTGGAAATCGATTTTCCGGAGGGTCTGATCATTATTACGGGACAGACAGGAGCCGGTAAATCTATTCTGATGGGAGCACTAGGGCTTCTGATGGGCGCAAAGGCTGATGCTTCCATGCTTTCAGAGGATGCCGATAACTGCGTTGTCGAGGCGGAGTTTGAGGTAAGTCCGGGAGATCAGATTCTGAGGTCAGTACTGGATGAGAATGATGTCGACTGGGATGAGGGACACCTTATAGTAAGAAGGGTAGTCAATCGTTCAGGACGTTCAAGAGCGTTTGTAAACGACTCTCCGGTATCAGTACAGGTTCTTCAGGATATATCATCACAACTTATTGATGTCCATTCCCAGCATCAGACCCTTCTTCTTTCAGACAAGGGATTCCAGATGGGAATACTTGATTATTTCGCGGACGCTACAGCTCTCAGAGAAGAATGCACTCAGTTGTGGAAACGTCTTGGCAGTCTCAGGTCTAAGCTTAAGGACCTTGATGCAGCGCTGGCCAGAATGTCCGGCGAAAAGGATTACAATGAAGCTCAATATTCTCAACTTGAATCCGCCTCACTCAGAGAGGGTGAACTTGCTGAACTGGAGGAAGAGCAGAGACAGCTTGCCAACGCAGAGGAGATAAAGGGTGCCCTTTGTGCTGTAGAGGAGCTGATGGCTGATTCTCCGTTGAGGGAGGTTGAGAAGCTTCTTTCTAAAGCGGGACGTTTTGTCCCTAGCGTGTCAGCTCTTTCTGACAGAGTCCAGGAGTGCCGTCTTGAACTTGATGACGTACTTGCTGATGTGGCACGACTTAACTCTGCCACTGAGATTTCACAAAGCCGTCTTGAAGAGGTTGAGGACAGGATGTCTCTGATCTATGGTCTCCTGCGCAAGCATAACTGCGCAGATGAGACAGAACTCATTGCTGTGCGTGACAGACTTTCCAAGGCATTGTTCGATTCCACCCAGATTGAGGAGAAGAGGGCGGATCTTATAAATGAGATCGCTGCCGCAGAGTCTCAGCTTGCAGCTGCCGCAAAGTCTCTTCATGAAAAGAGGTCTGAAGCAGCGGTTCCTTTCGCACAGGCGATGACAGAGTCTGTAAGGAATCTCGAACTGCCGTTTGCTGTGTTTGAAATCGAGCTTCAGGATGTTCCTGTCGGTCCTTCCGGCAGTGATAATGTCCAGTTCAGATTTTCTGCGACAGGACGTAATGCTGTTGATGTTGCAAAGTGCGCATCAGGCGGTGAGCTTTCGAGAATCATGCTTGCCCTCAAGGCGATGAGGGCCCGTTATGCCAATATGCCTACAATGGTGTTCGATGAAATTGATACCGGCGTTTCAGGCAGCGTTGCGGACAAGATGGGCACAATGATCTGCGATATGGGCGCCTATATGCAGGTTTTTGCAATCACGCATCTCCCTCAGGTGGCGGCGAAGGGCAATGCCCATTATCTTGTTTCGAAAGATATCGACCCGGTGACCTCGAAAGCAGTCACCACAATAAAGAAACTCTCCCACGAGGAGAGAGTTCTTGAAGTCGCACGTATGCTCAGCGGCTCAGTCCTTACCGATGCAGCCATAGCAAATGCAGAAGTTCTGCTAGGATCTACCTTGTTTTCGTGACGGACCATCCGGGACCGTATACAAGTCTTCTTATACCCTTGTTTATATATCCTCCTTCTTCGACAGGGATGAAGTCGAATGTGCTTTGGAGCATCTGACTTTCCGAATCGTCAAGTTTCTGCATCCATCCTGATCCGTATCTGCTGCACATGCTTATGAAGTATGTAGCGATATCATATCCCTGGAAGGCATATTGCGTAGGTTCGGTGTTGTAGAGTGCCCTGTATTTCAGAAGGAAGTTCTTTACCTGGTCGCTGTCATAGTCTATAAGGTAACCGAGACTTGCGTGCAGAGATGTGTTATGAAGGTTCTCTACCTCTATTGTTTCGAAATTCCTTATTCTTGCCGGTGCATACAGAACGACATTGAGCTTGTTGTAGACGAGGATGTTCAGGTTGCGTACCACATCGTTTACGAAAGCTTCGCTTTCAGATGCTATGAGTACCCTGTTGGTCCCCGTTGCAGTCATCAGGTTTGTAAGCGGTTCTGTTATATCCCTGCCTTCCAGAATGCTGTATGAGAACGGTATGAATGTCATTCCCGACGAGTCTGCCGCCTGAACCATCTGTGCGACGGCATCTGTCTCCCGTGCTCCCTTCTCGCTTATTATCATAAGTGTGTCACCTGGAACAGTATCTTCCTTTATCCATTGAACGAGGTCCTGATATTGCGCTGTCTGAGGTGCAGGAACCTGAATGAAGTTGCTGTTGCTGTATGCCAGGCTTTCGGCCCTTGGGTCAAGAGGAGATATGACAGTCTTGATCTCTGCACCTGAAACCATAAGCCTGCCAAGATCTCCGGATGAAACCGGACCGACGACAAAATCACTGCCTTCAAGATCTTCGCTTGCTATCGGGTGGCTGCTGTCCGAGGAGTCGTATACATTCAGTTCTGTACTGATTCCCCTCTCCGCCAAATCCTTGACAGCGAGCAGCACTCCGCTGTAGAAATCCATGTTGTTCCGGCTCACATTGTCTGTCGATGCCTTCATCGGGAGAATCAGCGTTACCTTGACTTCTTCCTTTGGTGTGAAGACAAGGTCATGTTCTGCCGGATCCAGATCAACTGCTGTAGAGTCAGACGGTTCTGTGGCTGTCTCTCCGGTCACACCTTCCGTCACGATGTCTTCCTGTGGAACAGCGGTCTCATTTTCCATTATTTCGTCAGGCTCAGGAATCACAAGTTTCTGCCTCTTTGAGAGCTTTCTTCCGGTGAGGTTGTTCGCCTTCATTATGGCATCTACGGTCACTCCATATTTATCTGCTATGACATCAAGGTCCTCATACCACTTCACGGTATGTGTCGTCTGTCTCTTCTTTTTTTCCTTGACCTCCTTTGTAACCTCCTTTGTGACCTCCTTCTTCTCCTCCGTCACCTCCTTCACTTCCTTCGGAGTTTCTGTAACTTTCGCTTCCGGTTCATCAACAGCTGCCTTTGTAGGTATCAGGATGATGGTGTTCTTCTTCAGTCCGGTCTCCTTGAGGGTCGGATTGAAGGCGTAGATGTCATCGACTGTGACCTCATAAGCCTTTGCGATTGAAAACAGAGTCTGCTTTTCCTTTACGATATGGGAATAACAGACCGTTCCGTTAACCCTTACTTTCTCTTTGGATACGGTTACCGGTGTGCTTATATATTCCTGGGCACTGATGTATTCTGGTGCCGCAAATGAGAGCACTGCAGCAAGAATCAAATTAGTTAAAATCTTTCTGTCCATGTCTTCGTTTTATAGTCTTTCGATGAACTCTTCAAGGGTCTTGGCAAAGGTCTTCCATGACAGACGTTCCTTTTCAAGGCGGATGTTGGTGATGCAGGCTTCCCTGATTGCCGGATCGCTGAAATATTCAAGTATTTCCCGGCAGATGCATTCCGGTGTGCCTTCCGGGGCTACAAGCCCTGTACCTCTGTCTCCGATAGTTTCCTTGAGTCCGCCGACATCGGTTACTATCATCGGCACTTCAAAATGGTATGACACCGAGCTGATTCCGCTCTGTGTTGCGCTTCTGTATGGCAGGACTGCAAGGTCTGCTGCAGAGAACCAGTCCGATACTTCCGAGTCCTTTATATATTTCAGATTCAGGTGTATGCGGTCTCTGTTCGGAAGCCTGTCAATGATCTCCTGATATCTGTCAAATGAACCGTAAGGCTCTCCGGCAACTATCAGCTGGTAATCATCCGGAAGCATACCGAACGCTTCCAGAAGTATGTCAAGTCCCTTATAGGGGCGTATGAGTCCGAAGAAAAGGATATTCTTCATCCCGTGTCCGATACCGATTCTGGTTTCGGTTTCATATCTGTCTCTCTTTTCTCCAAAATGTGAGTAGAGAGGATGCTGTATGACGGCATACCGTGCATCGCTCTTGAGTGAGAGAAGATCTTTCGATACAGCCTCGCATAGGGTGACGCATCCTGTACTTCCTTCCAGGAAATATCGGGTAAGGGGAGCGTCGAAGAAATGAGGCTCGTGAGGAATCACGTTGTCAAGTATGGATACTACCTTGCAGTGTTTCTTCATCTTTCTGGTTATATAACCCAGGGAAGGGGCAAAGTAAGACATCCAGTATCTGACAATGAGCACATCGGGGTTCCAGTCGCGGATCTCCCTGTACGTACTCATATAGGAAAAAGGATTGGCCGTATCCAGCAGAGATACGCTCTCTACCGGTACGGCCTCATCGTCTGCTGTCACATATTGTGTCTTTCCCGGGAAAAGGAATTCAGGGTATTGTCTCTTGAAGTTGAATGCCTTGACAACATGTTTCTTGCTCAGTTCACCATAAAGGCATGCGTTAAACTGAGAGATTCCTCCTCGGTAGGGATAGAAACAGGACAGTATTGCTATTTTCAATGGTTCTACTTGTTGTTCTTTGACTTGATGTACTCTTCGTTGAGCCCTGCAAGAACGTCGTCGGTGATGTCAAGAGCTGCGTCTGCAGTGATTACCGGTGCTCCTCCTGAGTTGGTGAGGATCATTGCATACTGCTTCTCCTCGTTGTATTTGTTGAGGAATGTCTGGATTGCATCGCCGAGCTGGTTCATCATCACTACCTGCTCTTCCTGGATCTCCTGTTCCTTCTGTGCTGCGTAGTTGTTGAATTCAAGTTCCTGTTGCTGGAGCTTCTGGCTCTGAACCTCCGCGTTTGTACGTGTAAGGAGTCCCTTGTCTATCTTGTTCTGGAAATCGATGACATCGTTTTCAAGCTTCTTGGCTCTTCTGTTCACTTCGGCCTGGATATTCTGAACCTTGGTCTCAACTACTGACCTGAGGTCGTTTGCCATGTCATATTCCATAAGGATCCTGTCAAGATTCACGTATACGATGTCGCCTTTTGAAGCTGCTGCTTCAGAAACATCTCCGTCTGTCAGGACGTCAGTTGATTTTCCTCCTTTTGTAAGGGTGAGGATTCCGAATACTACAACAGCAACAAGTGAGATGATGCTGAGGATAAGTGATGTGTTTTTCATTTCTTATTGATTAATGTTTGTTGTTCTTTACTATATCCTGCAAAGGTAATCAAAAAATCTTAATTTTTGAGAGATAGGCCTGTATTGTTTTGTCCAGACCCATATAAAGAGCGTCGCAGATGATTGCATGGCCGATGGATACTTCTGCGGTCCATGGGATTGTCCTTACGAAATACTCCAGGTTCTCGAGGTTGAGGTCATGGCCTGCGTTGACGCCCAGACCTGCATCCCTAGCCGCCTCCGCTGTATGTAGGAAAGGCTCAATGGCCTTCTCGCGTCCTTTTGCATACATGCTGGCATATGACTCTGTGTATAGCTCGATGCGGTCGCATCCGCACTTGGCAGCCGCTTCTGCCATGCGTGGGTCAGGGTCTACGAATATCGATGTCCTGATACCTTTTCTTTTGAATTCGGAACATACCTCGCGGAGAAAGTCCATGTTCCTTATTGTGTCCCAGCCTGCGTTCGAAGTGATTGCATCATGAGCATCCGGAACCAGAGTGACCTGATCCGGAATGACCTCTGTGACTAGGTCTATGAACGAAGGTATCGGATTGCCTTCTATATTGAATTCTGTTCTTACAAGAGGCCTCAATGTCCTTACGTCGGAATATCTGATGTGCCTTTCATCCGGTCTTGGATGTACTGTGATGCCTTCTGCGCCGAAATCTTCGCAGTCCAGTGCCGCTTTCGTCACGTCCGGCATGTTTCCTCCTCTGGCATTACGGATCGTGGCTATCTTGTTTATGTTGACACTTAATTTTGTCATTTCTTCAAGTCTTCTTCGAATGGTTTGAAACACAAAAATATATAATAAAGTTCAATAATTGTAAATTAAGTGTTAATTTTGTGCTATGAGAATAGCTATATATATAGGAAAGAGGGGACTGCTTTCAGACAAGAGGTTCGTCTCCCTCCTGGATGCCTTGCGCGAGGCGGGATGTGAACTTCAGGTGCTGAAGTCCGGTGAAGTCCCTTCGGAGGGTACGGACATGCTCCTCAGTGTAGGCGGAGACGGTACTTTCCTGTCCTCATCAGTTCTTGCTGCTGAAAGAGGACTTCCGATAATGGGGGTCAACCTTGGACGTTTAGGCTTCCTGTCCGAGAACCGTCCTGAAGATGTGGCGGACGCCCTTGTTTCAGGAGCATATTCAATAGAAAGTCGGGCCATGCTCAAGGCGGAAGTCAAGACAGGTGATCCGGTCGTGGATGCCTGGCCATATGCCTTGAATGAGATGACTGTGAGAAGGAACGGTGCGGCCATGCTTGGAGTTGATGTTGTCATTGATGGCGTATGCCTTCCTACATACTGGGCTGACGGGCTTGTCATTTCCACCAGTTCCGGTTCGACAGCTTATTCATTAAGTGTGGGAGGACCTATCGTTCTTCCTGATTCAAAGGTCCTGATAATTTCGCCTATTGCCCCTCATAACCTTAATGTCCGTCCTCTGGTGATTCCGGATACTTCGTGCATATCTCTCAAAATGCATTCACGGGATGGAAAGTTCGAATTCTCGGCGGACAACAGGACGTGTGAGGTCGGTGAAGATATCGAGGTGAAGGTCTCTGTGGCACAGTTTTCGCTCAAACGTGTCCGACTTAACAGTTCCAATTTTATAAATGCCCTTACGGACAAGCTGTTCTGGGGTGAAGATGTCAGAAATATCAAGTAAACAAATATGGCGAGTGAAACTATGACCAATGTTCCTGTCCATGTATCTATGATCATGGACGGTAACGGACGTTGGGCCAAGGAAAGGGGAAAGGAAAGAGTCTTTGGCCATTATGAAGGCGTGGAGAGTGTACGTGCCTGTGTCGAGGCTGCTGTTGAGACAGGTGTGAAATATCTGTCCCTTTATGCGTTTTCGGAGGAGAACTGGAACCGTCCTCAGGATGAGGTCTTGGCTCTGATGGGACTTATGGTGAAGGCAATGGCGGCAGAAATGGAGAAGCTGGATGCCAATGGTGTCCGCTTCATGGTTGTCGGCAACAGGGCGCGTCTTGATGCTGAACTGAATCGGACTATTGACGAATGTATGGCCAGGACTGCCGGAAACGACAGACTGACTTTGATAATCTTCTTAAGCTATAGCGGAAAATGGGACATTCTTCAGGCAGCCATGAGCATGGCGGAAGATATTGCCGCCCATCCGGAAAGAAAGGATGAGATCATGTCCATGGGTGTCGACGGCTTTGACCGGTATCTTGCAACAGCCGGTATTCCTGATCCCGATCTGATTGTCAGGACCTCGGGAGAATGTCGTCTGAGCAATTATCTGCTATGGCAGGGAGCATATTCTGAACTGCTCTTCGTAGATACCTTATGGCCGGATTTCCGGAAGGAAGAGTTCCGTGCTGCACTGGAATACTACTCAAAACGCGACCGTCGTTATGGAAAAGTAAAATAAATGCTTATATTTGCAGTTTTGAAATTAAGAGCATACAGATGAGAATCAGCAAAATATTCATGGTGTCACTATTGTCGTTCGTTTCCCTCGTCTCATGGGGACAGCAGGATGAGAGTGGCGTTACGATTGATTACAACAGACCGAAGAAATATATTGTGGGCGGAGTCGGTGTAGAAGGAAACAATTATCTTTCGCCGGATCAGATACTTCAGGTGACCGGTCTCCAGAAGGGTATGGAGATCACTGTTCCCAGCGAGGAAGTCACTTCCATTATAAACAGGTTGTGGCTCCAGAAGTATTTTGAAGATGTCGCAGTGGTAGTGGACTCGATAGTTCCGGCCACCGATACCGCATTCTTCAAGATACGTATCATCGAGAGGCCACGTGTATCAAGGTGGACATTCTCAGGTGTAAAGAGCGGTGAGGAGAAGGAACTTCTCGAAAGGCTCAATCTTAAGAGGGGCGGTGAGTTCTCTGAATATGTTGCCAAGACATCTACAGACATAATCAAGCGTTACTACAAGGAGAAGGGCTTCCTGAACGTCAATGTGGATGTGAATACGAAACGTGACACTGTCATACGCAGTGCCATCAGAGTCCAGTTCGCTGTGGACAGGGGACAGAAAGTGAAGGTCAAGACCATCACTTTCAATGGTGCGGAAAGCGTCAAGGAGAGCAAGCTTGTCCGTTCAATGAAGAAGACCAAGGACAAGCGTCTGATGAATTTCTTCAATTCAAAGAAATTCAATGAAAGCGAGTATGACAATGACAAGCGATCCCTCATCAGTGCTTTCAATGAGGCCGGATACAGGGATGCCAGAATCGTGAAGGATACGATGTATTATGTCGAGCCTGGCCGTCTGCAGATTGATTTTGAGATAGATGAAGGCAAGCGGTATTATTTCAGGGATATCACATGGACCGGAAACTCAGTCTACTCGGCAGACAATCTCAACAGTGTCCTGAAGATCAGTAAAGGCGATGTCTATGATGTCGTGACCATGGAGAAGCGCCTTTTCGGTGGCGGAAAGCAGACCGATTATGATATAACCAAGCTTTATCGAGACAACGGATACCTTTTCTTCAATATCCAGCCGGTGGAGCTTAATATCGAGGGTGACTCTGTTGATGTGGAGATGCGTGTGGTCGAGGGAAAGCCTGCCACATTGAACAATATCGTCATAAACGGAAACGACCTTACGAATGAAAGGGTTATCCGCCGTCAGATCTTCACACGACCGGGCTACCTTTTCAGTCAGACAGACTTCGAAGGATCAATACGTGAAATCGCTTCGATGGGTCAGTTCGATCCTGAGGCCATAATGAGCGAGGGCGGCTATTCGCTCATACCTAACCAGTTGGACAATACCGTCGATCTTGTGTATAATGTTACAGAAAAGCCTTCAAGCCAGCTTGAACTTTCCGGAGGTTGGGGCGGTAACACATTCGTCGCCACTGTCGGCGTAAGTTTCAACAACTTCTCTACCAGAAGGTTCTTCGACAAGACTGCATGGAGACCGGTACCTCTTGGAGACGCGCAGAACCTTGCTGTCCGTTTCCAGACCAACGGTACATACTATACCAGCCTTTCGGCAAGCTTCTCTGAGCCATGGCTCTTCGGTAAGAAGCCGACCTCTCTGAATCTCTCGGTATATTATACCCGTCAGACCAACTCATACATATATTATAATATACTCAACAATGACGAGTATATGGAGGTATATGGTTTTGCAGCCGGTATAGGTAAGCGTCTGAAGTGGCCTGACAGATATTTCGTGCTCTACAACCAGTTGAGCTGGCAGACCTATAAGCTTCAGAACTGGGCATATCAGTTCCTTTTCAATACAGGTATTTCGCATAACCTGAGCTACACCTTGAGCCTTTCAAGAAACTCTACAGACCAGCAGATCTATCCTCGTATGGGATCGGATTTCAGCTTCTCGCTTCAGCTGACTCCTCCGTACTCACTCTTGAGAAAGAAGGATAAAGGTGTTCTTGACGAGAACGGTAATCCGACAAAGGTGTCAAGCTGGAGGGATATCGACTACAATCTCCAGAGTTCAGAGGACCGATACAAGTGGATTGAGTATCATAAGTGGTCGTTTAAGGGCGCTGTCTATACCAAGCTTGTCGGTGACCTTGTGCTGATGGCACGGGCACAGTTCGGATATCTCGGATATTATAACAGGAACTGGGGATATTCTCCGTTCGAAGGATTCCGCGTCGGTGGTGACGGTATGTCGGGATATGATACATATGGATCAGAAATCATCGCTCTCCGTGGTTATGAAAACTACTCGCTGACTCCGACCGATATGTCATCATACAACTCTACAGGCCAGTATTATGCCGGAAACGTATATGACAAGTTCACAGTCGAGCTTCGTTATCCTGTCATTCTCCAGCCGCAGTCTACGATCTTTGCGTTGCTCTTCCTTGAGGGAGGTAACTGCTGGGCGGATATCAGGGACTTCAATCCGTTCCAGATCAGAAGGTCTGCAGGTGTCGGTGTGAGAGTCTTCCTTCCTATGATCGGACTTCTTGGAGTTGACTGGGGATACGGATTTGATAACCACGACGGTAACGGTGGAAGCCAGTTCCACTTCGTGATCGGCCAGCAGTTCTAGTCATGCTTCGCAAATAAACCCAAGTATAATCAATAATTTAAGTATAGTAAACAGATTATGAAAAGAATCCTTTTGATCGCAGCAGTGGCATTGATGTCAGTAGCTGCAAGCGCACAGAGCCTCAAGTGGGCATATGTGGATTTCAATGAACTCGTTATGCTTATGCCGGAGATGGATGAGGCCAGGGCTACTATGGATGAGAACCAGAAGACAAATGAGGAGATTCTGGTTGCCATGTATGAGGAGTATCAGACGAAGATGCAGCAGTATCAGCAGAAGGCTGAATCCTGGACTCCTGCAATCCGTGAGAGCAAGGAGAAGGAGATCATGGAGATCCAGTCTCGTTTCGAGCAGACTCAGCAGAGCCTTCAGGTAGAGATTCAGCAGCTTCAGCAGAGCCTTCAGGCCCCTATTTACGAAAAGGCACAGACTACTGTAAGTGATCTTGCAAAGGCTCAGGGTATAGCTTTCGTGTTTGAGAAGTCATCACTTCTTTATGTTGATCCTGCTCAGGGTATCGATCTTACACCTGAAGCACGTACAGCACTCAACATTCCTGCCGACAGGACACTTGAGACACTTCAGGCAGAACTTCAGGCCCAGGCTCAAGCGGCAGCGGCAGCTCAGGCCCAGTAATGCACTGATTACAGAACATGCAGAACGGCGGACCATTTTCATGGCCCGCCGTTCTGCATGTTTAAAAAACTGAAAAATTGTATTCGGTGTATTGGAAAAATATATACATTTGTAGAGAAATCTAACCATTTGATTTAAAATTATAACACAGATTATGCAACATAAGGTTATTGACACTAAAGATGTTGTGATCAGATTTGCTGGAGATTCGGGAGATGGAATGCAACTCACCGGGTCTCTTTTTGCAGATATGTCAGCCATCTTCGGTAACGAACTTTCCACATTCCCGGATTATCCGGCTGAAATCAGAGCCCCTCATGGCACTGTTTCCGGTGTTTCCGGCTTCCAGGTACATATCGGAAGCGAGCATGTCACAACCCCAGGTGACTTCTGCGACCTTCTGGTCGCGATGAATCCGGCAGCATTGAAGGCTAATGCAAAATGGCTCAAGAGGACCGCTATGGTTCTTATCGATTCCGACACATTCGATGAAGACGGTCTGAAGAGGGCCGGTCTCAAGAGTGACCCTATCGGCGAACTCTATATCGAGGACAGGACTATCATCATTGCTCCTATCACCACCCTTACGGAAGAGAGCCTCAAGGACAGCGGCCTTGACAAGAAGACCATTGACAAGTGCAAGAACATGTTTACCCTCGGTATGGCCTGCTATATCTACAACCGTCCGATGGAGTACATCTTCCAGTATCTTGAACGCAAGTTCGGTAAGAAGAAGCCGGAGATGATTGCACCTAACAGGAAGGTGCTTCAGGACGGCTACAACTATGCGGCAAATATTCAGGCTATTCCGAATACATATAATATCGAGCCAGCCCACCAGGAGAAGGGTCTTTACAGGAACATTACTGGAAACCAGGCTACTGCATGGGGACTTCTAGCCGCTTCCGAGAAGGCTAACCTGCCTCTCTTCTGCGGCTCGTACCCTATCACTCCTGCGACTGGTATTCTTGAGGAACTAGCACTTCACAAGAGCCTTGGAGCCAAGACGCTGCAGGCAGAGGACGAGATTGCCGGTATCTGTACTGCAATCGGCGCCGCTTTTGCCGGAAGTCTTGCTGTCACCACGACATCAGGTCCTGGTCTTTCCCTCAAGTCGGAGGCGCTCGGACTTGCAGTGATGACAGAACTTCCTCTCGTGATTGTGGATGTACAGCGTGCAGGTCCTTCTACCGGTATACCTACTAAGACGGAACAGACAGACCTCAATCAGGCGCTTTATGGTCGTAACGGCGAATGCCCTATGGTAGTTATGGCAGCCCACTCTCCTGCACATTGCTTTGATGCGGCCTTCAATGCTGCCAAGATTGCGCTTGAGCATATGACTCCGGTCCTCCTTCTTACCGAAGGCTTCCTTGGCAACGGTTCTGAACCTTGGCGCATACCTTCGATGAAGGATTATCCTGTAATCCGACCTCCATTCGCACAGCCAAACACTCCATACAAGCCTTTCCAGCGTGATCCGGAGACGTTTGTCCGCAGATGGGCGGTACCGGGAATGGCCGGTTGCGAACATCGCGTGGGCGGATTGGAGAAGAATCATGACGGTGTGCTTTCATCCGATCCTCAGAATCATGCGATGATGGTCAGGGAACGTAACATGAAGGTGCAGAAGGTCGCTGACTTCATTCCTGAACTCAAGGTCAACGGCGAGGAGTCCGGAAAGCTTCTCGTAGTAGGCTGGGGCGGTACATATGGCCATCTCCTCTCTGCAGTGCAGGAGGCACGTGAAGCAGGAATGGAGGTAAGCTTCGCAAACTTCGACTATATAATGCCTCTGCCTCGCAATACGGAGGAGGTGTTCTCGAAGTTCGAGAATATTCTTGTATGCGAGTTGAACAGCGGACATTTCGTGAATTATCTTCGCGGAACCCTCCCTCAGTTCAAGTATTTACAATATAATAAGGTACAGGGCCAGCCGTTCCTCGTTCAGGAAATAGTTGCTGCCATAAAGGAACAATTGTAATTATGCCAAGATATACATTCAAGGAATTCAAGAGTGACCAGGAAGTAAGATGGTGCCCGGGATGTGGTGACCATGGTGTTCTTGCCGCATTGCAGAGAGCCCTCCCTGACGTTACAGAAGCATTGGGTTACAGCAAGGAAAGGTATGTGGTAGTATCCGGTATCGGATGTTCGTCACGTCTTCCGTATTATATGAACACATACGGATTCCACAGCATCCATGGTCGTGCAACAGCTATCTCGACCGGAATAAAGGTGGCGAATCCGAACCTGACCGTATGGCAGGCCTGCGGTGACGGTGATGCACTCGCTATCGGAGGTAACCACTTCATCCACGCCATCCGCAGGAATGTGGACATGAACCTGATTCTTTTCAATAACCAGATATATGGTCTGACAAAGGGACAGTATTCTCCGACTTCACGTTTCGGTGCGATTTCAAAGACTTCGCCATACGGTACGGTCGAGCATCCTTTCAATCCGGGAAGCCTCGTGCTGGGTGCAAAGGGTACATTCTTCGCACGCAGCCTTGATTCAGAACTGAAGCTGACTTCAGAGATCATGCTTTCCGCTGCAAAGCACGACGGATGCTCCGTTATGGAAATCCTTACAAACTGCGTCATCTTCAATGATGGAGCACATAAGCTTATTGCAGACAGGGAAGTGCGTGCTGACAGGACCATAGTTCTTCGTCATGGCGAGAAGATGATCTTCGGAAAGGAGAGGAACAAGGGCCTCGTACTTGACGGAATGGGTCTCAGAGTCGTTACAATCGGTGAGAATGGTGTGACGGAGGATGATATTCTTGTACATGACGCTCATTCGGAAAACGTAGGTATCCATATGATGCTTGCCGATATGAAGTATCCGGATTTCCCTGTCGCTCTCGGTGTCATCCGTGACGTGAAGGACGTCACATACGATGATGGAGTGCGCGATCAGGTTGCGGAAGTGAAGGCGAAGTCAAAGATCCAGTGCGTTGACGACCTTCTCCGCAGCGGATCTACCTGGGAAGTGAAATAATCTTTAAACACATAATGATGAACACACAAGATCTGATGGCCAGGCTTCAGGCCAAGTACCCTTACGAGAAGGAGTATCTCCAGGCGGTACACGAAGTATTGGAGTCAATTGAAGAAGTTTATAACCAGCATCCTGAATTCGAGGATGCGAAGATCGTAGAGCGTATCGTTGAGCCGGAGCGTATCCTTACATTCAAGGTCACATGGGTTGACGACAACGGCGAAGTGCAGACAAATACAGGTTACCGTGTGCAGTTCAACTCAGCAATCGGTCCATATAAGGGAGGTATCCGTTTCCACTCTTCTGTGAATCTCTCAATCCTTAAGTTCCTCGGTTTCGAGCAGACTTTCAAGAATGCTCTTACAACCCTTCCTATGGGAGGCGGCAAGGGTGGTTCTGACTTCAACCCTAGAGGAAAGTCGGATGCGGAAATCATGCGTTTCTGCCAGGCCTTCATGCTCGAACTCTGGAAGCTTATCGGACCGGATCAGGATGTTCCAGCCGGTGATATCGGAGTGGGTGGACGCGAGATCGGTTTCATGTACGGTATGTACAAGAAGCTCGCGCAGCAGTACAATACAGGTGTGCTTACAGGCAAGGGCATGACATGGGGCGGTTCAATCCTCCGTCCTGAGGCTACTGGTTTCGGCGCTGTATATTTCGTTCAGCATATGCTCCAGATGGCTGGAAAGGACATCAAGGGCAAGACTGTCGCTCTATCAGGTTTCGGTAACGTTGCATGGGGTGCGGCTACAAAGGCTACCGAACTTGGAGCAAAGGTGATCGCCATTTCAGGTCCGGACGGTGCAATCTATGATCCGGAAGGAATGAACGCAGAGAAGATCGCATACATGCTTGAACTCCGTGCGTCAAACAATGACGTGGTGGCTCCTTTCGCTGACAAGTTCCCTTCAGCAACATTCTATCCTGGCAAGAAGGCATGGAGCATCAAGTGCGACATCGCCATGCCATGCGCATTCCAGAATGAGCTTACTGGTGCCGATGCCGAGGAACTTCTCGCAAACGGTACATGGCTTGCTGCCGAGGTTTCGAACATGGGATGTACTCCTGAGGCTATCGCAGCATTCCAGAAGGCTGGAATCATGTTCGCTCCTGGAAAGGCTGTAAATGCAGGTGGTGTTGCGACTTCAGGTCTTGAGATGACACAGAATGCAATGCATATCAGCTGGAGCCCGGCGGAAGTGGACGAGAAGCTTCATGCCATCATGTCGAATATACATGAGGCTTGCGTGAAATACGGTACACAGCCTGACGGCTATATCAACTATGTGAAGGGTGCGAATATCGCCGGATTCATGAAGGTCGCACAGGCTATGCTTGAGCAGGGAGTAATTTAACAATTATTTAATTGCTTTATTATAAATAAAGAGTAACTTTGCGCCCGTTTTTAAGCGGGCGTAAATTTTTATTAACAACTAATATAATGGGTACTAAGAAATTTTCAATGAAGTATTGTGTGCTGCTTCCATTGGTGCTGCTTATCACAATCTTCCTTCTTGCTGTCCCAACTACCTTCTTCGGTATCGAGGGACTGACAGTTCTGCAGCAGCGTACGATCGCTCTGTTTGTATTTGCTGCCTTGATGTGGATCTTCGAGATCATTCCAAGCTGGACGACATCTGTGATGGTTATCGTACTGGCTCTTCTGATGCTTTCCAACAAGGGACTCGGCTTCCTCATGGTAGATGAGTCAGGAGCGAAGCTTGAGGGTATCATGAATTACACCAAGATCATGTCGGCTTTTGCAGACCCTGTTGTAATGCTCTTCCTTGGCGGATTCTCGCTTGCAATCATGGCACAGAAGTATGGCCTGGATGTTACTTTGGCAAGAATTCTCCTGAAACCTTTCGGTACAAATCCTAAGATGGTGCTCCTCGGTTTCCTTGTGGTGATTGCTGTCTTCTCAATGTTCATGAGCAACACTGCTACTGCAGCCATGATGCTTGCGTTCCTTGCTCCTATACTTGCAACATTCCCTGAGGGAGACAAGGGTAAGATTGCGCTTGCCCTCTCGATCCCGGTTTCAGCAAATATCGGTGGTACCGGAACAACTATCGGTACTCCTCCTAACGGTACAGCAGTTTCAAACCTTGAGACTTATTTCGGTACAAGCATCTCATTCGGTGACTGGGCTATCCACATGATCCCATTCGTGATCATCATGATCCTTATCGCTTGGGTTGTTCTTCAGCTTATGTTCCCGTTCTCTACCAAGAAGCTTGAGGTAAATATTCCTAAGAACGACAAGCCGATCACTTGGAGAACATATCTTGTCTGGGCTACTTTTGGAGTGACTATCCTTCTTTGGGCTACAGAGAGCCTTACAGGTATCAGCTCGAACATTGTTGCCCTTATTCCACTTGCAGTATTTGTATGTACAGGTACATTCGATAAGGAAGACATCAAGCAGATCGACTGGAGCGTGCTCTGGCTCGTTGCCGGAGGTTTCGCACTTGGTTATGCGATGCTCGACATTTCAAAGGGAGGTACAGGACTCGGTGCAACTCTCGTAAATGCAATCCCATTCGGCGAGATGTCAATTGTTGTTGTGTTTGTTGTAGCCGGTCTCGTATGCTACCTGCTCTCTAACTTCATCAGCAACTCTGCTACTGCAGCCCTCCTCATCCCTATCCTTTGTGCAGTATCGTCAGGACTTGCTGCGAACCCATCGTTTGCAAGCTTCGGCGGCGAGAAGGCTATGATCTGCTTCGTTGCGACATGTGCTTCGCTTGCGATGCTCATGCCTATCTCTACACCTCCTAATGCCATCGCTTTCTCTACTGGCCTTATCAAGACCAAGGATATGCTCAAGGTGGGTGCTGTGATTGGTGCTATCGGTCTTGTATTTGCCTTCTTCTGGCTCACCAAGATCTTCCCATTTGCATAGGTTTCTGAAAATCAGAAAAACATACTATATTTGCGGGTCGCTCTCGGGTGGCCCGTTTTATTTGTCATCCCGAGCTTGTCGAGGGATCTTTAAAATGATATTAATGATCAGATACTATGAGATATTTTAAATTTTTAATTTTTGCAGCACTCATTGCTTTCAGTTCGTTGAATGCTTCTGCGGCAGAGAAGGCTGAACCGAAGAACAACTTCAAGCTTTACGGCTTCATCCGTAATTACTTCATCTATGACAGCCGCGAGAGCGTGTCAGGTACAGGTGACCTTTTCTACTATCTTCCCAAGGACGTGAAGATGGAAGACGGTATCGATGTCAATGACCAGTCATCTTTCCGTTTTTTGGCTCTTACATCTCGTCTTGGCGTTGATGTTTCAGGATATAATATCGGCAATGTTCATTTCGGAGCCAAGATAGAAGGTGACTTCTATTCGGGACTGTCATCTGTGGATGCTTCAAAAGCCCCTGGCTCTAATGTTGGTGCCTATTTCCCTGGAAACTCGAAGATTTCAGGCACGGCAACTGCGCGTCTCCGTCAGGCGTATGCTACAATCACCTGGAAGGAACTTGGAGAAAAGAAAGCCAACTCCGTAGGTCTCAAGATAGGACAGGCATGGCATCCTATGGCAGCAGACATGCCGCATGTATTCAGCCTTGAGGCTGGTGCGCCTTTCGGACCTTTCTCGAGAACTCCGCAGGTGACTATGGATGCAAACCTCGGCAAGAACTGGGTCCTTTCTGCTTCCGCTCTCTGGCAGATGCAGTATCAGTCGTCAGGTCCTATCGGATCTTCAGCAACATATATGAAGTATGGTATGACTCCAGAGGTTTATGCAGGTGTTACATATAAGACAGGAGGCTTCCTTATGAGGGTCGGAGCGGATCTGCTCAGCATCAAGCCTAGGGTACTTGGAAAGCAGGGCGATAAGACTGTGAAGGTGTCTGACCGAAAGGCTTCTGTTCTCGGATATGTTTATGCGCAGTATTCTCACAAGAATTTTGCTGTGAAGGCAAAGACTACTTTCGGAGAGGGTGGTGAGCATATGAATCTCATGAGCGGATATGCAAAGGTTGGTGAGAATTCTGACGGAAGCTGGGAGTATGCTTCTCTCCGTAACTCTTCTTCATGGCTTTCTCTTTCATATGGAAAGAAGTGGCAGGGCGTCCTCTTCCTCGGTTATGTGAAGAACCTCGGACTTGCAGAGGGTACTGCAGGTCCTATTGCAAAGGATGACGTGTATTTCTGCAGCAACGGATTCTCGAACATCAACCAGGTCTACAGAATCAATCCTCAGCTTATATATAATATAGGTAAGATGAATATCGGACTTGAGTACCAGTGGACTGCTGTACAGTATGGAGAGTATGAGAATAACACTCTTAACTATTACGGCCTTGCAGAAAACGGTCTCCATTGGGTGGGCAATAATCGTCTTAACGTAATGGTGAAATACAATTTCTAACCTCCTGTCATTCCCGGCTTGATCGGGAATCTGGTTTTAACAAAACTGTAACAAACGGGTAACGGCTGGAGTATCAATGTGTTATGATGCTCCAGCCGTTACCCGTTTGAAAAATGATTGAAAAATATAGTAAAAAAGTTTGGAGGTAAAGAAAAAATGTCTACCTTTGCAATCCCAAACGAAAAACGGGGTACGACAAGCGCCTCAAGTTTGGTTGAAAAAAGTTCATTGAAAAGACTGATTTACTGTACAAGAAGCAAGTACCGAGAAAAACAATTTATCGAGAAGCGTTAATTTCTTTGTAGAAATTATAAGTGTCAGGACAAGCTAAAGATATAGAAAAATATACAATGAAGAGTTTGATCCTGGCTCAGGATGAACGCTAGCGGCAGGCTTAACACATGCAAGTCGAGGGGCAGCATGGGACGGAGATTCGTCGAAGTCCTGATGGCGACCGGCGCAAGGGTGCGTAACGCGTGAGCAAC
>JAZNAW010000129.1:0-4844 GCA_045586745.1 Candidatus Cryptobacteroides sp. | reverse complement strand
TGGACCCCAACATTAAGAGTGTCGTGCTCTACCAACTGAGCTAGGGAAGCAGTATTTTTCCGTGATTCGCATGGGGCTCGAACCCATGACCCCAACATTAAAAGTGTTGTGCTCTACCTGCTGAGCTAGCGAATCAATCCGAGGTCATTCTTGGGTCTCTGACGAGTTCCTTTCGAATTGGGACTGCAAAGGTACATTTTTTTTCTTACCATGCAAAATTTTATGAAACTTTTTTACCCTAAAGCCACAAAAACAAAGCCTTCGCATCCTTTCCTTTCCCTGTGACTGCAATCAGGGAAAGGAAAAGACCGAAGCCTGAAGGATGCAAAGGCACTGCCTGCTAAAATGCTACACCAAGCTTAAAGCCAAGATTATTGATTCCCTTTATATCATAGCTTTCATTCTTGTTCGTACAGAAACTGTAGTATACCGCAAACTGGAATCCGACATCAGTCTTTTCGAACGGGAAATAGGTGAATCCGATCTCCGGTGACATGTAGAATCCCCAGTTGTCATGACGGTTCACGAATGTTGACATATAGGTGCTCTGTGTCGAGAATTCAGTACCGATCTTTGTTCCGAGATATGGCTGGAACTCTCCCCTGAGGAATCTTGTCCTCATTGTAAGACCGAAAGGCACCTGATAGATAGACCTGTCGACATCAGTAGTCAGGGCTGACTGGTCATCGAAGGTATATGTCTCCTTCGGTATATAGTCGTTATTTGTATTGAAGCTGGCGAAACCTCCGACAGCAAACATCGGTGTGATATAATAACCACCCTCGATATAGGCTCCATATCCCTGGGCTGTCTTCACGAAGGAATTTCCCACAGTACCGTTGAACTGCCATCCGGCATTGATATATTCCCTCTTGCCCATCTGCGCATCTGCTCTGCCGGCAAAAAGCATCATAGCAGCCGCTGTTGCCAATATGTAGATAAACTTTTTCATTTTGTCTGTTCATTAAATTCGTTAAACGTTGCAACTATTTTGAAGTCGTGCTCCTGCTGAGGTATGGAGACTGGGCAAAGGCCTGGTTGATTGCAACCTTCATTCTGTCCACATCTGCCTGTACGCTTGATCCGGCAGGACCTCCGATATATGAAGTCCATACGACTTCAAGTGCTGTCCCCTCCTTCTCTTCACCGGTCAGATCCACCATGTCTGTGACAAGGGCATTGGTCGTATAAGTATAACTTACAGGATATGGGTAGTAGAATCCTGTCCAGTTGCCCCAGTAACCGGAAGGCCAGTATCCAGGATAGTCGAGCCACCAGTACGGGTCATTGTAGTACTTGACATATCTCTCGGTCTTGATGATATAGGTCATCTGGATTCCAAGATCCGCGTCAGGATTGTCCGGTGTGTATATATATCCCAGCTTCTCCATATTTGTTCTCACCGCCTGAATCAGCGCGAGGGCATTGTCTGACTGGGAATATACCGGCTTGTCGCTTTGACCGATGATCAGAAGACTGTCAGCCAGGTCAAATGTCTTATATGACGTAAAAGTCACGTCCTTGCTAGGAGAAGTGTATACGAGATATTCGTTATCACCGTCCTGAGGATACGGCTCCTTATGGCATGCTGCAGCCAGAAGAGCCAATGTTGCAAAAAACATTATCTTTTTCATTGCTTTAACTTTTTGGGGATTTTTATAATGACATTCCTTCAAATACATCTGAATTTTCATAAGGGACTATATTTCCGCTCAGCCATAATGTATTGGAGTTGAAATTAGGATACACTGCTGCAGAGGCCTGACTGCTGCCAGGGGACATATAGATCTCGACCTGAGCATTTATACCTACTCCCATTACATTCATGGAGAAGGTAATCCTTCCGTCCTTTCCATAGGTGATCTGCTGGCCGGAAATCAGGCCATCGACAGTAACTCCACCCAAACCGTTAGGACCTGATGCGAAATTACTTGGGGAGATCTGCACTACGGCCCTGTTACCTTTTACAGAGATGAAGTTTGTACTGGAGTTCACGAAGACAGTAGATCCGTTCTTGAAGGTCACATTTTCTGCTTCAAGTACAAAATCCTGATTCTGCAACGCGGCACGGGCCTGTACTGATGCTATGGAGTCTGTAAGTGCAGCCAAACGGCGGTCCTGGGCTGAACGAGCCCTGAACTCGGCCATATCCTTATGCCATGCATCCATCTTCTCCTGCCTTGTTGCGCCACGCGCATTACGTCCTCCGGTCTGCGCGTAAATGTCGGGAGCAATCGCTGAAAGCCCTGCGACCATGACCATTACAGTCAGTAAGATTCGTTTCATATACTTTACTTATTTTTAAAAATTCTAAACAAGACAAGGCAATATGCGGACCAAAGACATTATTTGCCTAATTTTTCTTATCTTTGGATTCTAAATCAAAAACTGACGGTCATGGAGCACATAGACGAACTTTTCCCCAGATATGACGAAGCAGGACGAAGTCTGATAAGCAAGGCTTACGCCATAGCTGACCAGTCCCTGAAGGGTAAGACACGAGGAGACGGAAAGCCTTTCATAGAGCACCCCGACGCAGTGGCACGCATCGCTGATGAGGAAATCGGTCTTCCAGCCGAATGTATAGCAGCAGTATATCTCCACGAGGCTGTAAGATTCAATCCTGAGACAGACATAAACTCTGGCGAATTCGGAAAGGATGTACTCACCATAGTAGACGGTCTTAACAAGATCTCGACAATCAATCCCAAGGATACCAGACTTGAGGCGGAAAACTACAAGAGACTCATTGTATCATATTCAAAGGATCCTCGCGTGACCGTACTTAAGATCGCTGACAGGCTTGAGGTCATGAGGTCTCTGGAAATATTTCCGAAAACCTCGCGTGAAAGAAAGGTCCTTGAGACAATGATGCTCTACATTCCCCTCGCCCACCAGCTGGGGCTGTACAACATAAAGAGCGAACTGGAAGACATCTATTTCAGATATGCGGAGCCTGAACAGTACAGGACCATAACCAACAAGCTCAAGAGCACGGAAAGGGACAGGCAGAAGCTCATGACGCAGTTCATAGAACCTCTCAAGCAGAAACTTTCCGACGAAGGTATTGATTACAAGCTGAAGGTCCGCACAAAAACCGCGCTTTCCATATACAAGAAGATGCAGAAGCAGAAGGTTCCTTTCGAAGGGGTCTTCGATGTCTTCGCTATCCGTTTCATAATAGACTGCGAAGAGGACAGGGCTGTCGAGCACGCACTCTGCTGGAAGGTGTTCTCATATGTGACAGAAGAGTACGAGTCCGACACGAAGAGGCTCAGGGACTGGCTGTCAAACCCGAAGCCGAACGGATACGAGTCACTGCACATAACAGTGAAGAACAAGGAAGGCAGTTTTCTTGAAGTGCAGATCAGAACCAAAAGGATGGATGACATGGCGGAGAGCGGTCTTGCATCCCATTGGTCATACAAGGGAATCAGACATGAGGCCACTCTGGACAAATGGCTTACAGCTGTCAGAAAGGCACTGGAAAGCCCTCTAGGCTCTGACAGCGACCCTATGGCAGCCTATTACGAAGACGAGGTTCATGAGATTCCTACAAGAGACGTGTTCGTATTCACTCCGTCCGGAGAATTACGCAAGCTTACTGCCGGTGCAACGGTTCTCGACTTCGCATTTGACATACACACGAATCTCGGAGTAAAGTGCACAGGAGGCAAGATAAACGGAAAGGCAGTAAGGATCAACGAGAAGCTGAAGACCGGAGACATCGTCGAGATAATGTCCGGAAAGAATCAGAAGCCTTCTCCTGACTGGCTGAACATAGTTGTGACCAGCAAGGCAAAGAACAAGATACGCCAGAAGCTCAGCGAGGCCGAATTCAAGAAGGCGGCTGACGGCAAGGAAATCCTTGGACGCCGTCTCAAGAACTGGAAGATGGAGCTTGACGACGAGACTCTGGCAACAATACTCAAAAGGCTGCAGTTCAAGACCATAAATGCATTCTATGCAGCAATAGGCGATGAACTGCTGGATGTAGCGGAAGTAAAGAACCTGATTCTTGAACTCAACCAGACCGCAACAGAGCAGACCGTCATTCAGGGAGCTGACAAGAAGAGCAAGGGTGTTGTGCAGGAGAAAGGATCAGACGATATTCTGGTAATCGATGCAAAGAACGTAAAAGGTCTGGATTACAGGATGGCCAAATGCTGCAATCCAGTCTTCGGGGACGACGTCTTCGGATTCGTGACCCGTACTGAAGGCATCAAGATCCACAGAATGTCATGTCCTAATGCCGGAAGACTCATGGACATGTATCCATACAGGATTCAGAAGGTCAAATGGAGTGAAAGCCCTAGCAGCGGAAACTTCCAGACAGGCCTTCGCGTCATAACCGCCATGGAACCTTCTGTCATAAACGAGATAATGGACATAGTGAATTCCTTCAGGGCTTCCCTGCGTATGTTCAATGTCGCAGAAAACGACAGACATGGCACATATGACATAACCATGAAGATTGCGGTGCCAAGCAATCTCGAACTGGACAAGGTGACTTCTCAGATTCGCAATCTTAAGAACGTAATAAAGATAAACAGAATATGATGCAGTTTGATCTGGAGGAAAGGGTCGCAAAGGCAAAGAGGCTCTTCAAGGAAGAAGGATACAACTGCTGCCAGGCAGTGGTTCTTGCATACAATGACCTGTTCGGCATCGACGACACAATGGCGGCATCGCTCTCATCCGGCTTCGGAGGAGGCATGGGCCGCATGAGGGAAGTGTGCGGCAGCGTAAGCGGCATGGTACTCCTGGCAGGTCTTGTCGCTCCGGCCGACAATCCTGCGGACAAGAACGGAAGGACACGCAATTATGCCCTCGTACAGGAAGTC
>JAZNAW010000128.1:0-31284 GCA_045586745.1 Candidatus Cryptobacteroides sp. | reverse complement strand
TATTTCATCCTCAAGGTGGATCCCCGCAAGACGATGCTTTTCGATCCGAAGGAGTCAATCGACTTCAACGGAAATACAGGTCCGTTCATCCAGTATACTCATGCGCGTATCAAGTCGATTCTCCGCAAGGCTGATGAGAAGGGTATCGCACATTCTGCTGGAGCTGTCAGACCAGACTCGGAACTTACTCCGAAGGAGGTGCGTATCATAAAGATACTCAATACATTCCCTGCAAAGGTTGCGGAGGCCGGTGCGGCTCATTCTCCTGCTGTCATCGCCAACTATGCATACGAACTTGCTAAGGAGTTCAACCAGTATTACCATGATACACCTATTCTTCGCGAGGAGAATCAGGCTCTTCTGGAATACCGCCTTGTACTTGTGGAGACTATTGCTAAGGTACTTACCAAGGCGATGTCCATTCTTGGAATCAATCTTCCTGAAAGGATGTAGAAATGATATCATGAAAATCGCCCCGGTCCGGCAGGATCGGGGCGATTTCTTTATTCTTCTTCGGTGACTGTCATGTTTCTGTTGAGCTTTTTCAGCGTGACGAGGAAAGTCCTCAACTCTTCTTCGCTGATTCCTTCCAGCATCTGATCGAGGATTGATATTCCCTTCTGTTTTGCACCGGGTTTCAGGAGATTTGCCTTTTCGGTCAGCACAAGAGTGTTCGCCCTTCTGTCCTGAGGATTCTGCTCGCGGATTACGAAACCTTTGCGTTCGATCGCATCCACAAGTTTTGTCACTGAATTCTTGTCTTTCTGGAGCTGGTCGGCAAGCTGCTGCTGCGTCATTTCCCCTTCGTTCCATAAAAGATCTATCAGCATGAACTGTTCCGGAGTCAGCGGAACCCCATTTTTACGAAGTTTTGCAGCCAGGAATTGCTTCATCTTGCATCCTGTGAGATTAAGCTCTACAGCTATTTCTTTTGATAGTAGCATAGGTTATAGTATAAATTCGTACAAATTTAGTCATTCCACGTGAAATCTGAAACAAAAGTTTAACAGATATAGCAGTGTATTATGAATTAAACGTTGTATTTTTGTGTAAATTTATATTGACTATGATCATTACTCTTGTCATACTCCTGATATCTGCCGCTCTTTTCGTCAGCGGCAAGGTCAGGTCAGATCTGGTTGCCCTGTGCGCTCTTCTGGCCCTGCTTCTTTTTCAGATACTTACGCCTGCGGAAGGTCTTGCCGGCTTTTCAAATACTACGGTGATAATGATGATAGGTCTTTTCATCGTCGGAGGAGGCATATTCCAGACAGGACTTGCAAAGATGATAGGAGGTCAGGTGATCAGGCTTGCAGGTACCAGCGAGACACGTCTGTTCCTGATGGTAATGCTCGTGACCGCCCTTATCGGTGGTTTTGTAAGCAATACCGGAACGGTGGCCCTGATGCTTCCTATAGTAGTAAGTATGGCTGCTTATGCCGGAACATCCTCGCGCCGTCTCCTTATGCCTCTGGCGTTTGCCAGCAGCATGGGAGGAATGATGACCCTTATCGGTACCCCTCCGAACCTTATAATTCAGGAAACCCTTCATAATGCGAAGGCAAACGGGCTTGTTGACTCAGGCATACAGGACATATCTTTCTTTACATTCCTTCCGGTAGGTCTGGTCACACTTGCTGTCGGCATACTTGTGCTGATGCCGCTTACAAAGATATTCCTTACCCCGAAGACAAAGGACAAGGATAAGAAGAAAGGGGGAAAGACATTGAATGAACTTGTCAAGGAATACGGACTTACTGAAAACCTGTTCCGTGTGCATATCAACGGACCTTCAGAAGCAATCGGTAAGACGATAGTCGATCTCGATATATACCGACAGTATGGACTTAATGTGATGGAACTGCGTAGAAGTGCCGGAAATAACAAGTTTGTAAGGACGGTGAACCAGCAGCTGGCCTCTCCGGATCTTGTCATCCAGCAGGGTGATGTCATTTATCTTTCCGGAGAACCTGAAAAGGTACAGCAGCTGGCTGAGGACTATTCCCTCAGGCTTCTGGATATCCATACGGATGAGGTGGAGGGCAGTTCTTCAAATGCGTCTCTTGATTTCTTTGACATCGGAATCGCTGAAATCCTCATCATGCCTTCGTCTTCCATGATCAACAGAAAGATTTTTGAAGCCGGATTCAGAAGCAAGTTCAATGTCAATGTCCTGGGTATAAGAAGAAAAAACGAGTATCTTCTGCATGACCTTGGCGCAGAGAAGATTCATGCTTCGGATGTGCTTCTTGTGCAGGGAGCGTGGAAGGATATCGCCCGTCTGCGTAACGAGTCTGCAAACTGGGTCGTTCTTGGAGAACCTCTTCAGGAAGCGGCAAAAGTGACTTTGGACTATAAGGCTCCTGTAGCTGCCTTGATCATGATCGGAATGATAGTGATGATGGGTGTCGATTCAATTCCTGTAGCTCCAGTGACAGCCGTGCTTCTTGCAGCGGTGCTGATGGTGATCACAGGCTGTGTCAGAAGTGTCGAGGCTGCATATAAGACAATCAACTGGCAGACAATCGTTCTTTTTGCCGCCATGCTTCCGATGTCGACTGCGTTGGAGAAGACAGGAGCTTCCGGCATGATAGCAGATTTCATAGTCAATACCTTCGGCTCGAGCGGCCCGTATGTTGCATTGGCTGCCGTATATTTCGCGACATCGGTGATGACAATATTCATCAGCAATACGGTGACAGCCGTCCTTATGGCTCCGATCGCCCTTCAATGTGCCATCGGCATAGGTGTGAGTCCGATACCGTTCCTTTTTGCTGTGACTGTAGCTGCATCCATGTGCTTCGCCTCACCGTTCTCCACACCGCCTAATGCCCTTGTGATGCCGGCCGGACAGTACACCTTCATGGATTTCATCAAGGTCGGTCTTCCGCTGCAGATAATAATGGGAGTCGTGATGATATTTGTGCTTCCTCTGCTGTTTGCATTCTGATATTGCATTTAATTTGCTATATTAGCATACGAAATGATGAATCTTCTGAAATATCTGATTCCAGTCATTCTTGCCGCTGCTTTATGGAACGGCTCTGATATCTGTGCGGATGTTACGGAAGATCATGCACCTGAGTCGTGCGTTCATGCCTCTGTGTCTCAGATAAGCATATCCTCTCCTGAAGCGGAGTTATGTCTGCCTCGTCAGGTCACTTTCGCAAATACTGTGCGTCTTGCAGGAGGTCCCGGAAGAACCATAGGCGTCCATAGGAACAGTCTTGAGTTTGCGAAGTCCGGCAAGGTTGTCAATGCCGGAGTCAGGTATATTACACAGGTCAACACCATATTCAAGCATTCTGCCGGAATTGAGCCTTCCCATAGGCTGCATTCTCTCGGCAGACTAATCATTTAGTCAGGATACTCCTTTCAGATTGCGGCACTCCGGCCAGGATGATGCCGTTGCTCTGCCATGCAGAATATCCTCACGCTTCTTCGGAACAGCGTGTAAATCCAACATCTTCTAAATGATAAAAAACATGAAAAAGGAATTTCTCAGAGTACGCTCTATAAAAGACATCACGATATCAGTTTCACTCATAATTCTCGGTACCGTCCTTATACTCCTGCCTACAGGAGCGGCCGTCAATATCACAGGCTTCTTCATGATATTTGCTGGAATCATTCTTGCTCTTGTCATGAAGACCGGATATAAGGATGCAGAGACAGGAGAAATTTATTGCAAGAAGGAACATTATTTCCAGCAGTGCATGAATGCTCCGGTTTCTGCCGCAATCGCATCAAGTCCAGAATCGGTCGATCTTTCCGAGGCAGACAAGGGAAATGCTGTCCGCCTTGATGTGTATTACGGGAAAAGGACAGGAAAGGCCTATCTTCAGCTTTTCGAATATGTCCCGTACAAATATGAACCATGCTCGAAGATGTATGAGCATGAGGCGGCAAATGTTGGTAAACTGATAAAATGACGATGGAATATCTTCTTCTGATAGCATCATTGGCAGGAATCGTCTTCGGTGCGGATTTTCTAGTTGCCGGGTCGGTTTCGATCGCCCGTAAGTTCAAGGTTTCGGACTTTGTCATAGGTGCGGCAATCGTCGGAGTGGGAACATCGATGCCGGAACTCACGGTAAGCTTCATCGGGGCCCTTGAGGGGAATGCAGATGTTGCGATAGGCAATGTGGTAGGGTCGAATATCTTCAACATCCTTGGCATCCTTGGGCTTACCGCCGTGTTTTTCCCTGTAACGACAGACCGTAAGAACATGAGGTTCGAGATACCTGTGTGCATAGGCCTTTCTGTGCTACTCACCATTCTCGTCTTCAATTTCTTCAATGGAAATCCGGCCTGCATAAGCCGTCTTGACGGTATCATCCTTCTGCTGTCCTTTGCCGTCTTCATGTGGTATTCGTTCTATCGTGACAGGAACGATGCCTCTGTGTCTGCAGCTGTGGCTGAAGAAGAAAAGACACCGCTCTGGCTGGCCGTCGTAAAGGTTGCAGGCGGACTTTTCCTGCTTGTTTTCAGTTGTGACCTGTTTGTGGACAATGCTGTCCTCATAGCAAAGTCATTCGGTGTGAACGATTCCTTCATATCCCTGACGCTGATCGCCTGCGGAACATCACTTCCCGAATTTGCAGCCTCTATCGCTTCTGCCGTCAAGAAGAACACGCAGATGGCTCTCGGAAACATAGTGGGCTCGAACATATTCAACATCTCCCTCATTCTGGGAGTCAGCTCCCAGGTGATGCCGCTGACTTCAGCCGGCATTACCTGGGTCGATTATGCCGTCATGATATTCGCCGCTGTTCTGCTTTTTCTTTTTGGATTCCGAGGCAGGGTAGGAAGAGCCGGGGGAGCCGTCATGTGCCTGTGCTTCGTTTTATATACATGGTATCTTGTTTCTAATCAGATCCCTTCATAGGAGTGGTGACAGGTCTTGGGATCACAAGCGTGGTACAGTCGTCATGTGGTACTTTTCTTCTTGAATATGAGCAGGTTCTCTATGCAGAAATTGAGGATTCCTGAGACGCTCATAGCAAGAAGATTGCAGATCACGACATCCCAGCCCGTGAAATTCTCTATAAGCAGCATCACGCCAAGTCTTAAAAGGAATACAGCTGAGCAGGAAAGGTCGTATGCCAGAAAGAGTCTGAAGAATCTCCTTTTCCCTGCGTCCGGTCTGCCGATCGTCCTGTCTCTCCAGACATAGAAATAGGATATCGTGAAATTGACCGCTACGGCGCATTGAAATGAGATGACAGGTGAGATGATGTATTCTCCCCAATATCCTCCGGTAAAGACAAAGTCAGACAACAACCATAGTACAAGCGTGTCCGCAATGTTTCCGGCCACGCTTGTACCCATGAATTTAGCGTATCTTTTCAGAAGTCTGAGCATCTGTCAGTCGTGCTTCGGCATAGGATCGATTGCAGCATAGTCCTTTATGTCTATCCGGACTGTTGCAAGATGAAGTACAGCAAGTACGGTCACTATCACCACACCGATATAATCCAATGCCCCGAAAGTGACTTCATGGCCGCAGAGCGTGAAACTATGTGTGAACTCTCTTAACGGTCGGATCAGAACGAAGAGGGTGTTTATCACTATCATGATGATTCTGAACTCGGTCGGTCCCATCTTCGCGTATGTCAGCTTGAACTCCTTCTTAAGGTGGGCATTGATGCTTACATTAATGGTTATCAGGAAATACATAACCAATGCAAGCAGAGCGATTTCAAGATGTATCAGTCCGGACAGACCGATGCCGACGAATATCATTACTTCATTGATGGCGTCGACAGTATGGTCGAGATAATAGCCGTAGACCGGTCTCTGCGTCTTGCGTACACGGGCAAGAGTGCCGTCAAGAGAGTCGCCGTACCAGTTTATTACAAAGCCCAGAGAACTGAGCCACAGGAAATTGATGTTCCATGCCGACAGGATGTATCCGGCTGCAATTACAGCTGCTCCTAATGTTCCGATATAAGTGAGGATGTCTGATGTCATCCACTTCGGCTGGCGTTCAGCAAGCCATACCAGTACTTTCTTTTCTAACGTGTTCAGGACCGAGGTCTGAATCCTTACCGCATCTGCCTTGTTGTTTTCCATTTCAATGCTGATTATAAACCTTATTCCTTAAAAAATCTCTGAACAGACTGATGTCTGTAAACTCAGCCTGCTGTTCAGGGGTGATGACAGGTCCTATTGCAATTCTTGTTCTTTTTGCTCTTTTGTTGAATACTTCCGACGGCAGCCTTAGCAGTCGCACTCTCCAATCTATCAACCCCAGCATATAATAGAAGTCTGAATTCCTGTCAAGAAAATGTACGGGAACGATCGGGACATTGAGCTTCCTGACCAGTCGTATGACCGGCTCCTGCCATTCCCTGTCTCTGATGCACTTGTCCTTCAGACTCAGATCTGATATTGCACCGGAAGGGAATATTCCCAACGGATGTCCTGCTCTGACGTGGGCTACCGCGTCCTTGATGCCTTGTATGCTGTCTTTTGTCGGGGCCGTTCTTTCAGTTATTGTCGGGGTGACGCAGATGAAATTATCTTTCAGCGTCTCGATTCTGCCAAGAAACTTGTTGACAATCACCTTGTAATCGGGCCGCATCCGACCGAACAGATCGACGAGCATGACTCCGTCAATATGGCCGTAAGGGTGGTTGCTTATGGTGATGAAAGGGCCATCCGGAAGTTGTTCCAGAACATCCGCATTAAGTATTTCATATTCCACGCCGATATCCTTCAGGACAGCTGAAGCAAATGCGGGACCGGAGGATCCTGAATTTCTGTCATACAGGTCATTGACCTTGTCAACTGCCAGCATATGCATCAAACCCTTGCAGAAAGCGTTTCCACACTTTCCTCGAAACAGAGGCGTCGCCTTTTCCAGTTCAGTTATTGTCAGAAGTGACATATCATTGACATTCTACCTTTGGATATACAAAGATCAATCCTTTTATCATTGATCCTTCAGTTTGAGGATGTTTGGGATAATACTATTTCCATTTGGGATAATGTCATGATTCCGGGAAATCATCATTATCCCATAAGTCCACTTCCGAGATCCAGACTTTATCAGTCCGTCTTTGGCTTGAATTCTGATTATGTACGAAAACAGGCATTCATTATATGAGAAACGGACATAAGCTATGTTATATAAGATACTCATATTGTCCTGCAATACTGGAGAAGGACATAATTCAGCAGCAAAGGCTCTGCAGCACTATGGCAGATCAGTTGGAATCGATTGTGATGTGTTTGACACACTGAGTCTTAAAGACGGAAGGGTTTCAAAATTTGTATCTGGATTGTATGATGTTTCAGTCAGGCTTTCTTTCTTCAGCTGGATGTATGCGATTGGCGAGTGGTACAGCAATAGAACATATAATGGCAAGTCACCGCTCTATCACTTGTGTAAATTATTGTCAGGAAGACTCTCACAGGTAATATCAGACAATGAATATGATGCGGTTGTATGTACCCATCTGTTTCCGGCAGAGATGCTGACCCATTTGAGGTCAGGAAACAACTTGGATATACCGGCATTCTTTGTTTCAACGGACTATACCTGTTATCCGTTTCTTGCAGAGACAGACTTGGACGGATATATGATAGCACATCCGGATCTTGTTTCCGAATATGCCGGGAAAGGGATACCGACGGAAAAGATTTATGCGACCGGCATCCCTTGTCTGTCCGGAACCGCGTTTACCAAGACCTCCTGCACGGAAGCACGTCAGAAAATAGTGTCCGAACACTTATGGGATTGCAGGCCGCATACGGGTAAATGGTTCTTGCTGATCGGAGGGTCGATGGGGTTTGGGCATATTGAGGATCTGGTAGATGACCTCCGGGATTTGTGTGCCCCGAGTGACAGAATCATATGTGTCTGCGGAAAGAACGAACAGTTAAGGCAGAGGCTGGACAAAAAATACGACCAGTCTTCCATTGTAAAGATCATAGGCTATACAGACAAGATTCCTTTGCTGATGGACGCCTGTGATGTGCTGCTGACAAAACCTGGCGGACTGACAAGCACAGAAGCAATGAACCGGGGGATACCGTTGGTGCACACACTGCCGATAAAAGGTGTAGAAGACAAGAATGCCCGATTTTACAGTGATAGAAACATTTCGTTTTACAGTGATGACTCTAAGACACAGGCAATGTGTGCAGTAAGGTTATCTGAGGAAAAGGACTCCAGGAAGACTATGCTGGAAGCGCAGAAGGTTAACAGGACTGTAGATTCATGCAAGATAATCACAGATCTTATAATCAGCACGTTGAACAGCAATATTTAAGACAATGCCCGGATTTCCGGGAATCATACATTCAATATGCTTTGCACTGGCGGCAGGCACAATCTGGGAGGTATGGATTTCCTTGTACCGCTGGCAGAGTAGTTGCATAATTAGTCCTTGTGGACTAATCAGTCGGGTGCTCTATTCCTTCTTCAGTGCTTCGGCAGGGTTCGTCCTGGCAGCGCGAAGCGTCTGCCAGAGGACGGAGACGATTGATACACCAAACGAAAGCATTGCGGCTATGATGTATATCCACCAAATGTTATTTGGATAAATTCCGTATTCCTTGAATGCGTCTCTCATTACTTCGGACAGACAGATTGCCGGTACCATGGCAAGAGCAGTGATGATCATATAGAATCTCAGATTTCTGAGAACTTCCCCCTTTTCAGTTGCTCCGAATATCTTTCTGACAGCGATTTCGTTTCTGCGTTCATTGGTATAGTGTATGCTCATGCCAAGAAGTCCCATCATCGACATGATGACTACAAGCCCCATTACTATAGCCAGAAGCTCCAATATAAACTTGAATGAAGACAACTTTTCTTCAAGAATCTCCAAAACCATTTTAGGTTCTGCCCCAATCATTACATCATCAACGATACCATCTTCACATACATCCTTAAGTATGTTCTGCATAATCTCACGGCACTTTTCCGTGTTTCCATTTGTTCTGAATACCACGCCAGGCATATAGATGTCATCTGTGACAGTGGCAAATGTCAAGGTTACCCCTCTATGTTCCATAGGAGAGGTACCGGGAAAATCATTGATTATTCCGGCCACCCGATCATCCTGTGCTATTCCCAAGAGTGAATTCAGCTGGATCGAACCATTTTCGATAAAGGACTGCGTATATGGTGTCAGCCATAGGCCTGTCATATCGTCGCCATATTGTTCCATGACTTCAAAACCGAATGTCTCAAATCCTGAAAGGTCACATTGTATGTTACTGAAAAGGAACTGCTCGTTATCCAAGGTTTGATATGCACCGCTGAATCCTTCTGCCGGAACTTGTGATGCAAGTCCTGTTGACAGGATTTCCGGGTATTCAGAGGCTTTGGATACAATAATTGAGGCCTTATGGTTCATTCCCCTTATGAATCCGACGTCTTCGATGTCACAATTGAAGTCAACCTTCAATGCTTCCCGATAACATGTGTTCATCATGAGCACGGCCGATATCATGATTACCGACAGAATTGTCTGAAAACCGATGAAGAATCGCGACATTCTCCTTTTACTATGATATATCAGATCTCCCTTAGTAACCTGAAGCGGAGTGAACTTCGATGCAATCAGAGACGGGCTGATGCCGGCAATCAAGGATGTCAGGACAATAAGTATAAGGAATGACATCACACTGGTGATGTTACATGTCGATTCGCAAGAGAAGTCGCTGAATCCGGTCATGGCAAGCAGTCCCTTGACAAAGGATCCGGCATAATCACTCATGAGATATCCAAAGCAAAAGCAGATGACTGTAAAGATGCATGATTCTGCCAACCCTTTGGCAATCAGTTGCTTCCTGGTCGCTCCGACCAGTTTTCTGGTAGCATTCTCTTTTGCTCTTGATGTAGAGACTGCAACATTCAGATTGATATAGTTCAATATGGCAACAACGAAAATAAGTCCGATGATTATATAAAGAAATATTACAGAGACCTGCTGGTGCTTCATGAATGTACCATAGTTGGCTGTATTCTCCGGTAGTTCGTCATATCTCACCAATCCTCGCAAAACTCCAAGTTCCTTGAGTTTGAAGTATTGTTCATCACCTTGTTTATACTCATCAGCGACTTTGAGAATCTTTGCTTCTGCTTCCGCTCTGTCATGTCCTTCCTTCAATGAAACCAAAGTTACTCCCGGCGAATAAAATCCATGCTGGTTAGGAGCCTTGACCGGATCGATACTTCTCAGAATGTCACATTCCTTAAGGATGTCCTTTCTGCCGGACTTGAATACCGCTGCAATATTAAATTCCTGACCGCTTAACAGGATTGTCTTACCTACAGCAGAGCCGTCTGTTATATCTGCAGCATACTTATCTGAAACAGCGATATTATCCCATGAATCAAGAAACGACTCATTACCCTCGATGAATTCAAACGGGAAAAAGTGGAAGAATTCCTTGTCTATGTCGCTTATATTACTGATTCTTGCTGATGTGACATGCTCTATTTCCGGTACGCGATCTCTGATGTAATCCCCGAATATCACATCAGTCGACATATTTCCGGCATACGCGACAGCATAGATGTCTTCATATCTTTCGTGATTATGACTGCGCTCATATTTGTCAGCAGTAAGATTGATCAAAGGAATTACAAAAGCAAGCGCAATGCTCAACCCCACCGCCATGATAACAGTGTATAGTTTGTTTCGGGATAGAAATCTAAGGTAGCTTTTCATGTTGGGTTTTATAAGTGTTTGCGTTTCAGCGTTTTATGGTAAATCGCCTGTGTCATATGCCGCAGGCGATTTAGTGTAAGTTGCTGGCTCTCAGTTTTTTGTGTTTACGCTGTCTTAAATGCCTCAACAGGGTATGCTGTAGGGTTTATATTTAAATCGTTTCGTGGCAAAATTAACATCTGTCGTGCCAAAATATTTAACTTGTTGTAGGTCAGCATTATAAGCTCGGGGGGGGGTAAGACTGAGTGTAAAGAAATTTTACACTTTTGTAAAGTCGTTGACAAAGTGTAAAGATTTGATGTAATCCAATGAAAGGCCTGTTGGTAAAATTTGTAGCGACCGGCGATGGGTGGGCTTGTGTGTGGCTCTTGTAATTGGTTGATTGTTAATAAATTATGTTTGTTGTTCTGAAAAATTGATATCGTCGGTACCCCTACTGACTAAGGGTACCGACGATGCTTGTATATTGCTATATTGTTGTCTGTCAGTGTTTTAAGAGTGCTGTCGTGTCGCTGGTCCCCACAAGGTGCGCTGTGCAAATTACGCCCAAGGGCTTGCTCCACCTGCTTCTTGCGGTGTGATGAAATCAATTACTTGAGTTCAACGAGAACTACACCATTTGATGTGTCGCCATACTTCTTGAACTGATCGACCTTGTCATTTTTGAAGACGCTCATAGTCTTGATGTCATTAGGTGAGATAGATTCAAGACTATCTACCTTCTTGATGTCGCCATTTGCAGACTTTACCAGACAAAGTGGATCGCTTCCTGGTTTCTTGACTCCTTTGACTCTTACCACTTCGCCATTAAGATCCTTGATCACTACTAAATCCTGAGGTGCATTCTTGTCCATCACGATATCCCCAAGATCCGCTTTGTCCACCTGAACGGTCTTAGATGGATAATCAACCATTGCAAATGTAAGAAAAGCCTCGCCTGCAGGAAGATTGATATTAAAAGTTCCATCAAGCCCTGTAACAACTCCCAATTTTGTCTTCGGAACCATTACGGCTACTCCGGCCATAGGCTTGCCTTCTACATCTACAACACGTCCAGAAATATCTCGTCCAGATTGAGTAGTAATGACTACAACCGACTCCACGCCCTTCACGATATTCATATTTCTGATTGCATCGCTTGGAAGTTCATCAGCTGCCGCCTTGGTAGATACAACTCCGTCAATGATGTACAGCGTCTTGTCGGTGCTGTTCTGAGCAAATGCAAGACTGCTGGCCAAAGCCATCGAGATAATAAGAATCAACTTTTTCATAATAACATTCCATTTAAGATTAAACAACTATGAAACCGGTTTTCCGACAGCAAATATAGAGACATAAAATCTTAATTTGTGTTAACTCAATGTTAATAAGTGTTAACTAATGTTAACTCGGTCAGCAAAGCGAAATTTATTGCTACTTTTGCATCAAATCAGATAGAGATGTCGCTAAAATTCTTCAGAAACATATCGATTCTTGCTGTCATATCATTGCTTACTCTGGCAGTAGTGCAGTCGGTATGGGTGTATCGTATGTACAACGATTCCGTGAACGACTTCAAGAGAAGGGTTGAATCTGCCATATATAAAAGTATCTATAAGGCGTTCAGGATGGATGCCATTCCAGGACTGGCTTATGCAACATACATTAATATCAATCTTGACGACTTCTCGCTGTTTTTCGAACCGAACCTTATGGAACTGGATGCATACCAGCCATATTACGCGGAAGTGCTTGTTCATCACGGTGAGGATTCCCGTGTCATTATGACGAAAGGAGAAAGACCGACTCTTAATCACCCTATGACCACAGTGGTGCCTATCGATGACGAGGGACAATACTCTCTGCTCGTATCCATCGAAATGCCTTTCATGGTGTTCTTGAGCAGGATGTGGGGACTTATCGTGTCATCGATAGCAATAGTCCTCCTACTGGCTGGAGTGCTTCTTTATCTTGTCAGGACAATGTTCCGGCAGAAGACCCTTGAAGAAATGAGGCGTGATTTTACACACAATATCACCCATGAACTGAAGACGCCTATTTCTGTTGCTGTTGCAGCTACTGATGCTTTGAGAAACTTCTCGGCAGATGCTGATGTAGAGAGAAGAAGCCGCTATCTGGAGATAGTTGAATCGCAACTTACCCAACTCTCGACAATGGTAGAACACATCCTTTCCGTATCAGTAGAAGGTCGTGAGTATAAATACAATCCTAGCGTGGTATATCTGCAGGATGTCATAAACGGTCTTACACAGGGGGCAGGAATGAACAACGGAAAGAAGCCAATGTTCAATATAGACTGTGCTGAGAACATAAAGATCATGGCTGATGAGTTCCATATCAAGAACCTACTTGCTACTGTCATTGACAATGCCGTTAAATATTCTGCAGAACCTATCGTGAATATCAGAGTGACCGATGAATCCGAAAATGTGACCATTGAGATTGAAGACAACGGTTGCGGTATTGCAAAGGAACATCTTTCACACGTATTCGAAAAGTTCTATAGGGTTCCGACAGGAGACATACATACAGTCAGAGGCTACGGTCTGGGCTTGTATTACGCAAAGCAGGTTGCAGAACTTCACAAAGGAACTATATCAATGAACAGCCGTGTCGGTAAGGGCACTACGGTAACAATCAAACTGCCGAGGAATGAGCAATAAGATAAAGATACTTATAGTCGAAGACGAGCAGATGCTTGCCGAGATTCTGTCTGATACTTTGTCGGATAGAAACTTTGATGTGCATCTCGCCTATGACGGAGTACAGGCACTGGATGCTGTCAAGAGGGAGTCATTTGATGTCATTGTCAGCGACATAATGATGCCTAACCTTGACGGTTACTCACTCGCAAAGAAACTGAGGGCTGAAGGATACAATACTCCTATCCTCTTCCTTACAGCACGTTCTGCCACTGAAGATGTCGTGAAAGGCTTCGAGATAGGTGGCAACGACTTCCTGAAGAAACCGTTTGCTATAGACGAGCTGATAGTACGCATCAAAGCTCTGGCAGGAAGACTCCAAGCACAGGAATCTGCTGAATCAGTCTATAAGATCGGCCGATATGAATTTATCCCGGCATCAAAGGTTTTGAGAATCGGTCAGTGTGAAACAATCCTCCCAGCAAGAGAATCAGAAGTCTTGCTCCGCTTCTGCCGAGATTCAGGCAAGACAGTGAATACCTCTGCTCTGTTGAAGGAACTCTGGGGCGACGACAACTACTTCAACCTCCGTAGCCTCAATGTCTATATCACCCGCCTCCGCAACCATTTCAAGGAAGATACGTCTATAGAGATCGAAAGTGTTCGGGGTATAGGATATAAGTTGAAATACTAAGATTAAATCTTTTTATTGTTCTGCCATTCACTGAATCCGAGCATGATTCCGGAGAATACGCTTCCCATCAAGAGCATTCTCCAGAAAGTGAAGTCCTCAAACATACCAAAGGCCCATCCTATAAGCATATACAGGGCTACGAGTGCGATGAATCGCAGAAGTGTTGAAATAAATCGTTTCATAATCAATATTTTATGTTGTCTATATATATGCAAAACCGCATCTTTTCGTTTCGAATTACAAAATTATATTAAGGTCCATGTCTTATCTGCAGCATAAGACTAATCCGTATGGAGACTGTCTTTATAGGAGACAGATTAAGGAATTGGATGCCGGACCAGATTGCAGTGGTATGGTTTCTGAAATATCCGTAGATGTCTTCGTAAGAGGAGACAGAAACGGATATTAACATTCAGATACGTAAAGCCATGAATACAGGTAATTCATTACTGTGCTTCTTTGCCGGAGTTGCGGCAGGAGCGGTTGCGGCTCTTTTCTTTGCTCCGGATTCGGGCGAAAACACCCGCGCAAAGATCAGGCAGGGTGCGGCCGATATGGCCGGAAAGGCCAAGGGAAAGATTTCGGAAGGTCTTGACATCATAGAGGAAGTCCTGGAGGGAAAGTGATGGGAGACAGGAACAATCTGTTGAACATTCTGTCCTCATTTGCAGGAGGATACCTTGACATGAGGACAGATGATTTCAAGAAGAACATCATTACCGGTCTTTCTGCCGGATTCAGCAGGGTTCTTGCTGTTCTGGTCATGGCGATGCTTCTTGTGGTCGTTCTGGCTGTCTTTGCATTCGGTCTCATAATGCTGCTTGGGGATGCAATAGGAAGCTGGAGCGGAGCGGCATTCATTGTAGGAGGCGTTTTCCTTATAGGTCTTGCCGTTCTATTCTTCTTGCGGAAAAAACTCTTTCTCGGCATGTTCACCAATCTTTTTTCGGGAATCATGGATACGGGAACTCCGACCGACAGCTGGAAATCCCTTCTTCTTGTCCTTGTGCGAAGTATCCGAGACACAATTGGCTGATGATGGTTATCCCAACATGGCGTTGAACCGTTCCCGGATCGATGTGGCTAGACCGGTGTCATTGAAGTCATCAGCCAGTGCGGCGAGATATGCGAGGACATTGTAGCATGAATCGAAATACTGTTTCCCATATTCATAATGGTTCAGGAAGAATGCTGCGGATTCCAGAAGACTGTCAGAAAGTCTGCGGCCCAGTTCCGATGCTTTCTCCGCTGCTCCTGCCATGTAATACGCCTCGATCATGGTGATGACATCCCTTTCGTTGTTGAGCCCGTAGATGGTCATGTCAAGAGGAAAACCAGTTTCCGGCAGCGCACGTTGTCCCATGTCCAGAATCTCCACAGCCTTTTCAGGCTCTCCGGCCTCGATGAGTTCCTGGGCGACGAAAGAGAATATCTTTCTCTGGGACATGACTCCTGCGAATGTGAAAATATTCTGGTAATCCGTGAACCAGCCTCCTCTTTCGAGACTGTCCCAAGTGTAGAGACTTTTCATCTTCCTGTACAGTTCCTCTGTATCGGTGAATCCGTTTTCATGAAGGTTCGTACTGTTCTTTACTGGGACGAACCGGTAAGTGAACCCGTCATACATGAGATAGTCCTTTATGCCTATCTGTATGTCGCCTCCTGCGCTCAGGAAATTAATAGGTCTGTCCCACTTGTAGTCGGATAGAAGGTCGAGGAAGAAAAGTTCCGGCTTTGTGATTCCGTTCTTTCCCTCCGGAATCGTCAGCACTATCTCCGACGGAATCATGTCTGCATATTTTTCGTCCAGAATCCCGTATTTGAGCACATTCTCCTTGTCCACAGGAATGGAGAATCGTCGTGATGCTATATAGTCTGCATATTCTCCGTTGGTCAACGGAATCTTTGCATCCGGATGACGGAATACCTTCATCACATCCGCAAGCGGATATACGCTGTCGCGAGGATCATATATGAGGACATATTCATTCTCTCCCTGCATATACTGGCGTTTCCCTATTGTCAGGTCCAGCGGCGCGGACTCGTTGGCGGCCTGCTTCATCTGGTCGATGTGCCAGTCCGCGCCGAGCAGGGAAGTGTTGACTACACGCACGTCTGTCCTGAAACCTTCCACCTCCTGGGCATACCATATCGGGAAAGTGTCATTGTCTCCATGTGTGACCAGGATTCCGTTTTCACCTACTCCCCGCAGATAGTTGTATGCCAGTTCCTGTGCCGTGTACCTGTTGCTCCGGTCATGGTCATCCCAGTTCTCTGCAGCCATGAGCAATGGGACTCCGAGACATAGCGCAAGACATGCAGGGGCCTTTCTTGTAATGTAAAGGCAGCCCAGTCCGATCCATACGCTGAAGAAATAAAATGAACCGGCATAGGCATAATCCCTTTCGCGTACCTGAAGAGGGGACTGGTTCAGATACAGTACGATGGCTATGCCGGTCATGAAGAACATCAGAAAGTTGAGCCAGCATCCTCTGCGGTCATGCGAATTCTGGAAAATCAGTCCTATCAGCCCCAGCAGAAGCGGCAGCATGTAATAATGGTTCTTCCCCTTGTTTTCCGCCAGATATGCCGGTGCGTCAGACTGGTCTCCCAGCCGTAGCCTGTCGATGAAACCGATGCCGCATTCCCAGTTGCCCTTGAATATGTCTCCCGGGACCGGACTATGAATCTCGTTCTGTCTTCCTGCAAAATTCCACATGAAATACCTCCAGTACATCCAGTTCATCTGATAATCGAAGAAGAACCGGAGATTCTGGAAGAATGTCGGTTTCATGTGATCAGAGCCCGGTACCTTACGGCCTTTGCCGCCGATATATGATTCGTACACATCTATATACGAGTCGTCGCGATAATCCCACATCCGGGGGAAGAACATCTTTGATTCCGGCTTGTATCTTACGTCAGGAAACGATCCCTTGACATATCTGTCTCCCATGCGCGCCCAATATTTCTTGTCGACTATCTCATAGTCCGCACCGAAGTACTCGCCATAGATTATCGGACCCTTCGGATATTGGTCACGGTTCAGATAGCTCATCAGCGTAAAGGGGTTGTCGGGCTTGTTCTCATTCATCGGAGTCCCGGCATTGGAACGTATGATGACGGTCGCATACATGGAAAAGCCGATGATCATCACGGTGATTCCCAGAAGCACTGTGTTGGCAATGACTTTTCCGCGCCGGAGAGTATATGAGATTCCTGCGAAAAGACTTGCAATGAGAATTGCCATGAAAGTTACCGCTCCGCTGTTGAAAGGAAGTCCGAATACATTTACAAACAGCAGGTCGGAATATGCGGCGGCTTTCGGAATCAGGGGAATGATGCCGAACAATATGGCTCCAAGCAGCAGACATGACAATATGAATATGCCGCAAAGAGCCTTTAATGTGTATTTCCCCTTTTCCCGGATACGGTAGAAATACATGAAGACGATTGCCGGTATGCTGAGGAGATTAAGCAGATGCACACCTATGGACAGGCCCATGAGGAAGCATATCAGTATCAGCCATCTGCCGGAATGCGGCCTGTCGGCTTCTTCGTACCATCTTGTCATCGCCCAGAATACGACGGCAGTGAACAGTGATGACATGGCATATACTTCTGCTTCCACTGCAGAAAACCAGAAGGTGTCGCTGAAGCAGAAGGCTAAGGCCCCGACTGCTCCCGAACCGCAGACCGCTATGGTTTCGGCTGTGGTGTATTCCTTCCTGCCGACGATTCTTCTTGCGAAGAATACTATTGTCATATAGAGGAAGAAAATGGTCAATGCCGAACATATGGCACTGCATGCGTTTATTGCAGCTGCCGCATGTTCCGGACCGGTGAGGAATGTGAATACCTTGGCGAAGATCTGCCATACCGGGTTTCCCGGAGGATGTCCGACTTCCAGTCTGTATGATGAGGCGATGAACTCTCCGCAGTCCCAGAATGAGACTGTAGGTTCAATGGTCAGCAGGTAGGTGATGGCGGCTGTTGCCAAAGTGACGAGAGCTGTGACTCTGTTTGCTGTTCTGAATGTCTTTCTTGTCATATCTGTATCAAATATGATACAAAATTATACTGGAAAAGTTTTACATGAGTTTTCCTTTAATTAAAAACGCAATATGTAATCAGCTATGTGTCAATCTTTTGTGAAAATGTGACGAAATGCTTCCTGATGAAAGTCTTACATGTCCGTTTCTGTCTGCGAAAGCAGTGTGCGAAGCCAGATTCCGATGTTGGTGTCATGTTCTCCCAGACCGAGTTTCTTGCGGATCTCGCTGCTGATGATGTAATGGCGCTTCTTCCGGATGAATTCTCCGACATCCTTGCCTTTGAGTCCGAGAGTGTAGAGGCAGCAGTATCCGATTTCCCAGTCAGTGAGCCCTTTCTTCTCCAGTGCGGATATGAACGCCGGATGACTTTCCTTGAAGATGACCTTTGTAGATATGAGGAAGGACTCTCTGTCAGAGATCAGGCTTTCAATTTCCTCTTCTGATATCCTGTATGCCTTGTCATCTGAAGAAATCCGGGATGCCAGAACCTTGTCAAGGACAGCAAGCCTCTGACGGATCAGCTCCATCGCCTCGTCATCAGGTTTCTGCTTCAACCTGACGGCATATCTGCGTATTATTCCGATGCAGAGTGCAACTACGGCCAGCGAGATGAGTATGATCGCCCAGGTCTGTCTGCGTTTCTCGACAAGCTTCATCTTGTCCGCATATCGTTCCTGTATGATGCGTGCATTCTGTCTCTGGAGCGTGTCGGTCGGAGATATTGCCTCCGCATGCTCCAGAATCCTTTCTCTCCATAAAAGGGCTGTCTCTGCGTTTTCCGTATCTCCGTTTCCGCTGTAGTAGTCGACTGCAATGCTGATGATGCTGTCATTTGTCATTCCGATTCCGCATTTCTCAAGTGCTATTGAATACAGCAGGGCATGGCGCGCACGCAGTTCCTGTGAGTTGAGGTGCTTTCTGTCAAGCGAGTCCAGAGCCACGAATGCGCTGTCAGGATGCGTCTCCAGATGGGCCTCGGCTACGTCAAGCATCCTGCCTGCATCATTTGTATGCATGCATGACCCGGCGCAGAACGCAAGGATGAGTATGAACATTATGCTGGAGAGTCTGGACATCGGTCTTATTGAACAAACAGTCCGCAAAGTTAGCAAATTCTGTTCCAAATCATTATTCCTTCACCGGATGCTGATAATATTGAAATATTCATTAAATTTGTACGATTTGGATATTATGGCGGAAATCGGTGCATATATGATTCCGACTTCGATCAAGGAGGTCAGGGCCTTGGGATGGGATTACATCGATGTGATCCTGTTCACAGGTGATGCCTTCATCGATCATCCGTCCTTCGGTACGGCGGTGATTGCCAGGTGGCTGCAGAAGTTCGGGTACAGGGTGGCGGTCGTGCCGCAGCCGAACTGGCGTGACGACCTCCGTGATTTCCGCAAGTTGGGCGCGCCGAGACTCTATTTCGGAGTGAATGCCGGAGCAATGGATTCGATGGTGAACCATTATACGGCAGCCAAGCGTCTTCGCAGCGACGATGCCTACACTCCTGAAGGAAAGGCAGGACAGAGACCTGATTATGCGGTTACAGTCTATACCAGGATCCTGAAACAGATATATCCTGACGTTCCGGTTCTCATAGGTGGCATAGAAGCATCCCTGCGGCGTGTCACCCATTACGACTACTGGCAGGATTCCCTAAAGCCTTCAATTCTTGTTGAGAGCGGAGCCGACTGGCTATGTTACGGAATGGGGGAGAGGACAATGATAGAGTTCACCAGGGCCGTCGAGGCCGGACGTAATGTCAGCGACATAAGGAGGATTCCGCAGCTGGGCTTCTATATGGACGGACGCTGCAAGATAAAGGATGCTGTCATCCTGAATTCATACGAGCGTTGCTGCAAGGACAAGATTGCTTTTGCCGAGAACTTCCATATTGTCGAGACCTATGCAAACATGCTTCAGCCTCCCGTGCTGGTGGAACCTGTCGGTAACGGTTATGTGCAGATCAACCCTACATGGCTACCTGCAACTCAGGAGGAGATGGATTCGTTCTGGGACCTTCCGTTTACAAAACTTCCGCATCCAAGATATAAAGGCAAGCATATACCTGCATTCGAGATGATAAAGTTCTCTGTAAACACACACAGGGGATGTTTCGGAGGATGCAACTTCTGTACGATTGCAGCCCATCAGGGAAAATTCATCCAGTCCCGTTCCGAGGAGTCCATCCTGAAGGAGATAAAGGCGTTGAACAACCTTCCCGGCTTTGCTGGAAACATATCCGATGTCGGTGCTCCTACTGCAAACATGTATGGAATGCGAGGAAAGAACCCTGAATTGTGTGCAAAATGCCGCCGCAAGTCCTGCCTTTTCCCGAGCCCGTGCAGAAACATGGACCGTTCGCATGAACGTCTTCTGAAACTTTATGACCGTATCGCCGATGTCAAGGGCATCAGGCATGCATATATCGGCAGCGGCATACGATATGACCTCTTCCTCGATGAGAAGGGATATGTGGACGAGACTTCATATCCGTACCTGAAGGAACTGATTCTGGAACATACGTCCGGCCGTCTGAAGGTGGCTCCGGAACATACCGAGGACAATGTGCTCAAACTCATGGCGAAGCCTTCGTTCGCCCTGTTCGAGCGTCTGCGTACGGAGTTCGACAGGATTGTGGCATCCAGCGGACGCAAGTGCGAGCTCGTTCCATACTTCATATCAGGACATCCGGGCTGCGGCATGAGGGAGATGCAGCGCCTGGCACGGAATCCTGCCTTGCAGGGTCTGTATATGGATCAGGTACAGGACTTTACGCCTACGCCGATGACTACTTCTTCAGTGATGTTCTATACCGGACTGGATCCGAAGAACCTTGAGAAGGTGTTCGTCGAGAGGGATATCGAAAGGAAGAAGGAACAGAAGTCGTTCTTCTTCAGACGTGGAAAGAAATAATTTAAAAGCATATGAAACAGTACATTGAAACAAACAAGGAAAGATTTTTCGAGGAACTCTTCTCGCTGCTGAGGATACCTTCGGTAAGTTCGCTGGAGCAGCACAAGCCTGATATGCAGAAGTGCGCCGAGCGTCTGGTGGAACTTCTTCTTGAGGCAGGTGCCGATGAAGCCTCTGTATATCCTACCACCGGTCACCCTGTAGTGTTCGGTCAGAAGATGGTAGATCCGTCCCTTCCTACAGTGCTTGTATATGGACATTATGATGTCCAGCCTGTGGATCCGGTCGAGCTCTGGCATTCAGATCCTTTTGAACCTGAAATCCGCGACGGAGCTATCTATGCCCGTGGAGCGAACGATGACAAGGGACAGCTGTTCATGCATATCAAGGCTTTCGAGTTCATGGTGCGTGAGGCCGGTCTGAAGCATAATGTGAAGTTCATCCTTGAAGGTGAGGAGGAGATCGGCAGCCCTTCTCTTGCAGCATGGGCGAAGGCCAACAAGGAGATGCTCAAGGCAGATATCATCCTTGTTTCTGACACTACGATGATTTCGGAGTCCGTTCCGTCGATCAACTGCGGTATGCGCGGACTTTCATATGTTGAGGTCAAGGTTACCGGACCGAACAAGGACCTTCACTCCGGTCATTACGGCGGCGCTGTCGCTAACCCTATAAATGTTCTCTGCGACATGGTTTCGTCGCTTATCGACAAGGACGGACATATCACTGTAAAGGGATTCTATGACGATGTCGTGGAACTTTCCGCAGAGGACAGGGCAAAGCTTTCCAAGGCTCCGTTTGATATCGAGGAGTATAAGGAGTTCCTTGACATAAAGGAGGTCAAGGGAGAGGCTGGCTACAGCACTCTTGAACGCACCGGCATCCGTCCATGTCTTGATGTGAACGGTATCTGGGGCGGATATATCGGTGAAGGTGCAAAGACAGTGCTTCCTTCTGTGGCACATGCGAAGATTTCGATGCGTCTTGTTCCGAATCAGGACAGCGAGACCATCACACGTCTCTTTACAGAGCATTTCCTCTCTATCGCCCCGGATTATGTGAAGGTGGAGGTTACTCCGCATCACGGTGGAGACGGATTCCTCATCCCTATATCTTCTCCTGCATATAAGGCAGCGGAAAAGGCTATGACAGAGGTATATGGCATCGAGCCTGTCCCTTCACGCGGAGGCGGTTCGATTCCTATTCTTGCAGACCTCCAGCGTATCCTTGGAATCGATCCTCTCCTTATGGGATTCGGCCTGGAACGCGATACTATCCATTCTCCTAACGAAAGCTATCTTCTGAAGCAGCTTTTCGCCGGCATGGAAGCCATCGCATTATTCTATAGATATTATTAGAACGTCGGACGGTTTGATGCTACATTGGCCCCTCCCACTTCGTGTGCCCCTCCCCCTACGCGGGGTGCGAAAATGCCTATTCCGCATTCAAATCCGCTCCTTCTCCAGTTTCTGATAAATCTATATAACAAAGCTATTAAAACGCATTTGAATATGAATAGAAAAGAACTATTTGAACAGATACAGGCCAAGAAGAGCATGCTGTGCGTTGGCCTTGATGTTGACTTTGACAATATGCCAGAACATGTGAAGGCACTGGCAAAGCATGGTGAGCTTGCCATCAAAGGGGAACTGTATAAGGGCAAGGCCCGTTCGATCATAGAGTTCAACAAGGCTATCGTTGATGCTACTGCAGCACATTGCGTGGCATACAAGCCTAATCTTGCATTCTACGAGTGCTATGGCATCGACGGAATGCGTGCCCTTGATGCTACAGTGGATTATATCAGGACAAAGTATCCGGAGATCTTCCTCATCGCTGATGCAAAGAGGGGAGACATCGGAAATACAGCGAAGATGTATGCCAAGGCATTCTTTGAGGAAATGGACTTTGATGCAGTGACAATCGCTCCATACATGGGCGCTGACAGCGTTACTCCTTTCCTTGAGTATAAGGACAGGTGGGCTATCGTACTTGCCTTGACATCAAATGCTTCCGCATATCAGTTCCAGACAGCGCAGAAGGATGGAAAGCCTCTCTATCAGGCAGTGATGGAGGAAATGATGGAGATATCTACACCTGACAACATGATGTTCGTTGTGGGTGCTACAAAGGCAGACAGGCTTGAGGAACTCCGCAGCTTCTGTCCTGACAACTTCTTCCTCGTTCCCGGAGTGGGAGCTCAGGGCGGTTCAGCAGAAGAGGTCATCGCACACGGTGCCAACGACCACGGTGGTCTCCTCATCAACTCATCAAGAGGAATCCTCTTCGCCGACAGCACTGAGAACTACGCAAAGGTTGCAGGTGAAGTAGCCGCAAAGACTGCCAACCTCTAATCTAAAAGATAAGGACTCAATATACGATTTCTAACAATTTGTACTCCAATAACTTACACAAGATCGCCTGCGTCATCCGCCGCAGGCGATCTTGTGTAAAGGACTTATAATCAGGGCGTTAGGTGTCGATGCGAGTGTCCATGGTTCAGTCCAGAGACTTCAGAAAGAAATCCTTGCACATCTTGCGGCTGATGTCGTAGGATGTGCATCTTGTCAAACCTTCTGTCCGGTCGACTGATCCAAGGTCGCATACATACAGGCGGTCGATCAGAGAGAGATACATCGTTGAGTAGCGGATATCCAGATGGCGCTGTAGATCGCTGGTATATTCCATCGTGAGGTTCACCTCTTCTTCGCTGAGGTGGTCCTTGCAGAAGATGTATAGTCCGTATTCCCGGAAGTCTCCGTAGAATCCGGAGCCTACCTTTCCGACCTTGCTTTCGATGATCCTTCTCAAAGGTTGGGCGAGACGCCAGTATTCATATTCCAGACGTCCGATATACTTGCCGTCCTGAAGACCGTATCCGTAACCGCTCCTGACAATCTGGCTGATTTCCTCCGGATCATCGGAAGGACTTTCCACTCCGGCCATCTCGAGAAGGAGTTCCTGTGCCACATCCTTGCGCGGTTCCATCGCCCTTGTGACTTCTATTCCAAGCGACATGTCAGGCATCTGAAGATCAGGTCTGTCTTTATTGACAAGCGACGAGTATTCCCTCCCGAGAAATGTCTCGAGAGTATGCTTGGCATATCGCTCAAAGAAACAAGTGTCAAATCTTCTTCCTGCCATGACAATCCTTATCAGAGATGTTTTGCAAGACCGCCTTCGCTGGTTTCCTTATAGACAGAAGGAAGGTCCTTTCCTGTCTCCTTCATTACCTTGACAACCTTGTCGAAGGATACGCGGTGGCGTCCGTCAGTATATAGTGAGTATATCGCGGCGTCAAGAGCACGTGCGGCAGCATAGGCGTTTCTCTCTATACAAGGAATCTGCACCAGACCGCATACAGGGTCACATGTGAGACCAAGGTGGTGCTCCAGACCCATTTCGGCAGCATATTCTATCTGTGAAGGGCTTCCTCCCATGAGCTGTGCTGCTGCCGCAGCAGCCATGGCGCAAGCCACTCCGACTTCACCCTGGCATCCGACTTCGGCACCGGAAACAGATGCATTGTATTTTACGACAGTACCGAAGATACCAGCTGTGGCAAGGGCTCTCAGGATTCTCTGGTCGCTGAAGTTGTAGAACTTCTGCATATGGAAGAGCACGCTAGGCAGAACTCCACATGAACCGCATGTCGGTCCTGTCACGATTGTGCCTCCGCTGGCATTCTCTTCGCTGACTGCAAGAGCATAGGCGAATATGAGACCTCTGGTACGGAGTACGTCGTTGTAGCCTTCCGCCCTGATGAAATAGCTTGATGCCTTTCTGCGGAGGTTAAGGGGACCCGGGAGAGAGCCTTCCTGATCGATTCCTCTTTCCACAGCCTCACGCATGACCTTCCAGACTTTGTCGAGATGTTCCCATACTCCGCTGGTTCTTCCTTCTCTTTCGTCCACGAATTCCCAGAAATCCTTTCCGTTGGCATTGCACCATTCAAGTATCTCCTTCATGGTAGTCAGTTCATAGACATCTTCTCCGCCTTTTTCCTCGATAGGATGTTCTACGCAGACTATGTCTCCTCCACCTACGCTATAGTAGGTCCATGGATCCGAAACATCTCCATTGGGCTCGATTACGCCTATCTGCATTCCGTTTGGATGCATCGGCAGATTCTCCTTCGGTTTCCATACGATGGCTACTGTTCCGTCGCGGAATGCATCCTCGCAGGCCCAGTCTGTAAGGTGGCCTTTGCCGGTTGCAGCAAGCGAACCGTAAAGAGTGACCAGTATCTTTCTGGCTTCCGTATGGTGGTTTACATAATGCCTTACGGACTTGAACGGTCCCATGGTATGGCTGCTTGACGGACCTTTTCCTATCTTGTAGATGTCCTTAATAGATTTCATTCCCATAATCGAAGCGAAAAAACTAGCCAAAGTTAGCATAAATCCTTGGAAAACGGGCATAGTCCTTGCCTTTTTCAAAGAAAAAACGAACACGAATATGATACGTATGCTTATTATCGTTCTGATGACGCTCACTATACCGCAGGATAGCACTTCCGTCAGGCCTGACGGTGACACATCCAGGGTACATGTCAGTGATACCATTGCAGCTTTGGGGTTCCCGAAACCGATACCGGACCTTCTGGATCCCGAATGGTTCATACCCAAGGACCGTCTTTTAGGTTATGAGCCATGGACCTATGCCCCGATGACACGTCCCGTATTTCCCGTCATAAAGATTTACGGCTTTGACGGAAGCATCGGATTCGGCGAATATTCTATCCAGCATCCAGACAGATTCTTCTCCACCCTGGAAGGATATAACCGGATAGATATTCCTCAATATTTCGTGTCAGAGCAGATGATGATAGGAAACACCCTCAGGTTAGGCAGGAAAATATATTTCCTGTCAGGTATCCTTTACGGAGCACGTCTTGGAACCAACGGAAACAATTGGGGCATGGGATCTCGAGAAGGATTCATCTGGTTCCCTTCAGCATTGGTCAGCGTGGCGTTCTGGACCCAGTATTTCCAGTCGGTGGATGTATATTCTCCAGTCATATTTCCCCGTTCCGGCAAGCCTCTGGACAGCGCTGCAATACTGATGCCTGCAACTCCCGAAGTGTTTTCCTTCGGGTTGCAGGCATCGTTTACCGTAGGTGAGTTCATAATCGGTGTCGGCACTTCCGTTGCTCCTGTTCCGTTCCAGAAGCGCCACCATTCGGAATTCCGCTACAAATAGTCCTCGAAATACATTGATATCTTGTCATGCAGATGTACCCTGTCCTTGCCCATGACATTATGTTCGGCGCAAGGATAAGGAAAATAATCCACCTGCACATTGTTCTTTATGCATTCGCGGATGAAGCTGAGGCTATGCTCCCATACCACGACAGGGTCGATGGCGCCCTGGCATATGAGCAGCTTGCCCTTGAGGTCCTTCGCCTTGTTGATGAGGCTGGTCTTTGCATAGCCTTCAGGGTAGCTGTCAGGATGGTCCATGTACCTTTCTCCGTACATTACCTCGTACCATTTCCAGTCGATAACGGGACCTCCTGCGACTGCGACCTTGAATACGTCAGGGTAGTTTGTGATAAGCGATATGGTCATGAATCCGCCGTAACTCCAACCGTGTACGCCGATGCGGTCCTTGTCCACATAAGGGAGGTCCATCAGCATCTTCACGCCCTCCATCTGGTCCGCCATCTCGGCCTGTCCGCACTGTCCGTGGATAGCCTGCTCGAAGGCGAGGCCTCTGTTCTGCGTACCTCTGTTGTCCTGGACATAGACGAGGTAGCCGCGCTGCGCCATGTACATCTCCCATCTTCGCAGAAGAGCCATGTATGTGTTCTGGACCATCTGTGAATGAGGACCTCCGTACACATATACGATGACAGGATATTTCTTCGAAGGATCGAAGTCCTTCGGCTTGATAAGACGGTAGTAGTTGTCGTAAAGCCCGTCCGCACTCTTCACTGTTCCAAGGCTTATCTCCGTATATGCATAGTCCATTGTAGGATCCTCTGCTGTGAGAAGGTTGGCGACTGTCTTACCGTCTGCGGTGCACAGGTCGATTACGCGAGGAGTCGTAAGATTGCTCCAGCTGTCCGTGAAATGGCTGCAGTCCGGACTCATTGCTATATCATGCCATCCTTCCTCTGATGTAAGTCTCTGCGGCTTGCCGAATGAGGCCTTTTCCACTCCCTTCTTCAGCCCCTTGACCTCGATTCTGAAAAGATGGTTCTCGACAGGGGAGACCTCGGCTGAAGTGTAGTAAACGAATCTTCCGTCGTTTCCGATATATTCGACGTCAGCGTCTACAGCTGTAAGTCTGCGGATGCTGCCGCTGTTGTCGCAGAGGTACAGATTTCTGTAGCCGTCACGGTTGGCCGTGCGGTAGAGGAAGATATCGTCATATCCCTTGATGAAATAAAGCGGATCGAACGGCTCGACATATTTCTCGTTGTCTTCTGTAAGGATTGTACTGATGAGCGATCCATCGGCAGGGTTGTATGAATTGAGCTTCTGGTGCTTCTGGCTTCTGTCGAGAACCTGGATGTAGATCTTGGATGCATCCGGAGCCCATGTGACATTGGTAAGATATGTGTCATATCCGAAATCACCGCCTTCGATTCTTGCTGTCTGACCGCTTGCGATGTCGTATATCCATACCTGCACGTTCTCCGAGTCCATTCCGGCCATCGGATACTTGATTTCCTTGAGGGTTCCCGTTCTGGTGGTGATGTCCAGAAGAGGGAAGGATGTGACCCTGGATTCGTCCTTGCGATAGAATGCCACCTTTGTGCTGTCCGGAGACCAGAAGATGCCGTCCTCGATGCCGAACTCGTTGCGGCTGGTGAACTGTCCGTAGGTGATTTCGGAGTTTTCGCTTTCCGCTATCAGTATTTCATTGCCCTCCTTATCGCGGAGCCAGAGACTCTTTTCATTGACATATGCAGTCAGTTTCTTCCCTCCGACAGGGGCGTATTCCTTTGTTTCTGACGTATTTATGTCATATGCCTGCCATCTGCCGTCCTTATGCATCAGGAATTCTCCATTGCCGTTCCATGAGCAGTGCAGATTGGCAGGTGAGAGACTGCCTGAAAGGATAGTCTCTTCCATTGTAAGTACCTTTCCTTCCTGCGGATTTGCAGGTCTTGTGCTGATGATGCCTGGCTGTGCAGACAAAACCAATCCCAGGCACAGTGTGCTCGGGATCAATAGAATCTTCTTCATATCTGTCCGGTTAAATGTCTCTTACTGATACTATGCGGTCTACAATGTATTTCTGTTTTCCCCTCCACGGAAGAGTGCCCAGATATTCCTTGTAGTGCAGTTCGACCATCTTTCCACCACATCTCATAAGCGAGTCCGCGACCGCCTCGTCTGTAATGGAGAAGTCGAATTCATATGACTGGATGGCTCCGGCATTTGCTCCCTTGCCCTTTCCGAATCCTGCCTGGATCGCACGTCCTTCATAGGTCTTGAAGATGTAGCCTTTATATACGACGAAGTTGAGTTCGCCGGCCTTGACTCCTTCTCCGAATACAAAATAGAACTTGAAGAAGATGAAACCGGCAATCGCCAGAGCGACGACAGCTGCCGTGATTCCAATTATCTTTCCTTTCATGACTTGCGTGTTTTATAGTTGTGCTGTAAGTTCCTTCATCCTTCTACGCGGATTCGCCCTTCTGTAAAGCACATCGTATACCATATCTGCAACAGGCATATGTACATTATGGCGTTCGTTGATGTGCTTCATGCATTCAGCTGCAAAATATCCTTCTGCGATCATCGTCATTTCGTTCAGCGCGCTCTTGACAGTACAACCGTGACCTATCAGCTGTCCAAGTCTTCTGTTGCGGCTGAATGAGGAATAGGATGTGACCAGAAGGTCCCCGAGGTATGCACTTTCCATAGTGTCCCTGTCAAACGGAAAGCTCTCGTTGATGAATCTTGTCATTTCCTGTGCGCTGGCTGCAGCAAGCACGGCTCTGAAGTTGTCGCCATAACCTAATCCGACGGCAAGACCTCCTGCAAGGGCATATATGTTCTTGAGAACTCCAGCATATTCGATTCCGTAGATGTCCTTCGAATATCTGATCTGTATGTTTGATGTGCTGAAGCGTGATCCGATAATCTTTCCGTTTTCCTCATCTGTGCTTGCTACAGTCAGATATGAAAGTCTGTTTCTGGATACTTCTTCTGCATGAGACGGGCCGGAAATAAGGCCAAGATGGTCATATGACAGATTGTAAGTATCTCTGAAGAACTCCGTTATGGTCTTGTAGTCGTCAGGAATGATTCCCTTTGTGGCTGACAGTATGAATTTTCCGTCAAGGGGTTCTGTCAGGTCTTTCAGAAAATCCTTGAGATATGCGGAAGGAGCCGCGATGACGATAATGTCGGAGTTTCTTACGACTTCGTTGATATCGTCGGTCGCGTTGATTGACTCCCTGTCAAATTCTATATCGTTGAGATATTTTGCGTTTCTGCCCTCGGTCTGGATGGATTCCAGCACTTCGGGATTTCTGATATGCCACCAGATCTTCTGTCCGTTGGAGATAAGTGTGTATGTCAGTGCCGTTGCCCAGCTTCCATATCCTATCACTCCGCAGACGGCATCATTCTTTATCTTATAACTCATGATGGTGTATTTTCGACAAAGATAGCATTAATATTTTTATTAAAGGAAATATTTTATTAACTTGCAGAATTAATGAAAAAACATAACTTTTATGGAAAGAACACTTGTAATTCTTAAGCCGGGATGTCTTCAGAGAGGACTTGTGGGCGAAGTGATTTCTCGATTTGAGAAAAGGGGACTTAAACTTGTTGCCATGAAGATGGTTCAGCTGGATGAGGAGATTCTCAAGGTACATTACGCGCACCTTCTTGAAAAGCCGTTTTTCCCTTGGCTCAGAGACGGTATGATGGCTGCTCCTGTGATCCTTTGCTGCTGGGAGGGATACAGTGCCGTACAGGTTGTAAGGGACATGGCTGGTGCTACAAGGGCAAGCAAGGCGGTTCCCGGAACTATTCGAGGCGATTACAGCCTAAGTGCACAGGAGAATATAGTCCATACTTCAGATTCTCTTGAGAATGCAGAAATAGAACTCAAGCGATTCTTCGTGGAATCGGATTATTGCACTTACACATCACCTCTGGATCCGTTCAAGTACGCTCCTGACGAAATTTAATTTCTGTAAACTATGGGATGGATACCTCCGTGGAGGCGCAATGCGCCGCAGATTGCTGACAACGGCAACAAGGTTCTGATCTATCAGAGTGAACTGGACTATATGTCACAGTGCATTCTTGACAGGCAGAACATTGAGACCGGAGGAAACCTTTTCGGTCTGTACACACCGTTCGGGATACCGTTCATCCAATATGTAGTAGGACCGGGACCCGAAGCGATACATGAATACACCCATTTCCGTCAGGATTTCAGATTTCTGGACAGGAATGCGGATTTTCTGGTAGCGGAGCATGCCCTGCACCATATAGGCAGCTGGCATTCGCACCATAATCTGGGGCTTGCGGAGCCTAGCGGAGGTGATTCCGTCTCGACATTTGAAGGTATCCAGGAGTGCGGGCTTCAGAGTTTCCTGCTGATTATAGGAAACTGTCGTGGGGGAGTGTCTACGGTACGTCCGTTCCGTTATTATTCCGACGGCAGATGCGAGATCCTCAAGTGGGTAGTTCTGCCGGGGGTAAGTCCGGTCAGAAAGTCATATGACCTTCTGCATCAGGAAATGGTGCACGTGCCTTCATCAGCGGCTAATATGGCGGATATCAGGACAGCAACCCTGATGGGAAACACGCCGCCTGCAAAGACGAAGGTAACCTATCCTGACGGATACTGGCTTTCAAAGCCGGAGAGTATGAAGGAATTTGCGCAGATGGTGAATTATCTGAAAAGACGTTTTGACAGTGCGCGAGTTTTCCAGAAGGAGGACAAGACTGTCGAGGTCGAGGTTCAGAAAGGAGGAAAGAAGATATATATCCATATAGACATGTCATTCCCGATGTGTCCGCCGGTCATCTATCCGGAAGGCGCTGATGTGATCAATGTCCGTGGGGACTATAACTGGAATCTTATGGACAAGCCTCTGAACGCATTCATTAACCTATTAGATACTATTGAATTATGACACAGGACAGATTTGATGTTGAATATAAGATACTGTCAAGGTATTTCAAGCCCAAGCAGTTCAGACTGACGCAGAGCGAACTGCTTTTTGCCGCACAGACCAATTCCCTTAAGGTATATACTGTCAGGATAGATCTTACTGACAATTATCCGTATAATGT
>JAZNAW010000127.1:0-6044 GCA_045586745.1 Candidatus Cryptobacteroides sp. | reverse complement strand
GGGCCCGCGACGAAGTCGTGGGAGGGATGTAGTCGGAACTTGTTCCGACGGAACCAAGCCAAACTTACCCTACCGCCACTGTCGTCATATCCATATAAATACGAAAGAAGGCGACTAAATCACTTATTAGTCGCCTTCTTTCATTTTACACAACAGATACAATAAATTCAAACAGGCATCTCGGAATACTGATTTCTGAGGACTTGCTGATGGTACGGAAACCAGCATTTCCATTAACCTCGCAAACGGAATACCCTCCATCACACAGTAATAGATCGATTCCGGCAAAATCAAGTCCTACCGCTGCAGCTGCTCTCACCGCAATATCAGAAGCTGCTTCATCAATCTCAACAGAAGTAAATTTTCCTCCCTGAGAGAAATTCGAAAGGAATGAAGTCTCGGAATATCTCAAGACAGCCCCCACACAACATCCCCCGATAACCCAGACACGGACATCCCGGCCATAGCTTTCGTCGATGAATTTCTGGAATATGCACTCCGTCCCAAGCAGAGAAACAGCATTGTCATACTGCATTGCATTCTCAACCATAAAGATATTCTCTCCTTTGGAGCCACTTATCTGCTTTACAAGAAAACGTTTATCACCTAGAATATCAGCAATATATCCATAACTGGCATGAGGAGCATAAACGGTATGAGGCGTCGGTATTCCAGACTCGTGAAGCACCTGATGAGTCAGAAATTTATCCCTACAGATACGCATCGGATCTGCACCATTAACAACATACACACCCGGTTTTTTCTCATAATACCTGGATATCCTTTCGTTATAGGTCCTCATAACGACAAAGGATACATCATCCATGTTTTTACCCGCAAAAGAGATAGACGTATTTTCACCGTACTCAATGACACAGTCTTCCTCAATACATATCTCCAGAGAAAGTCCCGCAAGAGAAGCCTCCTCCTGCAACCATGCAAATGCATTATCCGATCTCATGGCGGTATAACGCGGATATACAAAAATACCTTTTTTCATACTATATTTTATTTCTTTCTCCAGCAAGGACAGAATATATCACAGCCGGGCCCAACACAGCAAAAATTACTATTTTCGCCAAATATCCAAGACCCGGTACAGACGCAATTGCCATAAACAGTCCCAATATAGTCACCATCTGAGCAAAGGCATTCTTCGCAAAAAGGTCCTTGACACTCCTCTCTATCATTACAGAAGTACCAGGTTCATAAATACCCAGCCCTAACCTCAGCTTAGACGGGATGCAGATCAACATATCAAGCTCTTCATCTGATTTGAGGCCATTTGCCTTCATTATCTTCTGATATTCATCCTTTTCAACGATAACCACCTTCACCCTTATTGATTTCCCCGCATACGATATCCACACATAATCCAACTCTGAAACGCCCAGTATGATGCTGTTGCTCTTGGTAATGAATACAGCATCGATAATCTCATTGTTATCCGCACATCTTGCCGCACGAAGCTGCATGGTCTTCTTTCTTATAAGACGTTCCATGAGAGGTCCCTGATTCACTTCACCCGAAGGCAAAGAGACACCTTTGAAACGAACTCCGCCATAAAAGGAATTCCATATAGACCTAAGTCTCATAGCTGAATCAACATTTCCGTAAACGAGGACATGAACCCCTTCCGAATCATCGTATGCATACTGTTTAAGAAAGAACTCCCTATCTTCAGGATCCATTTTAGAGATGAATGACACAAAAAAATCATGCGACAGTTCACGAGGCATCTCTATACCAAGCAGATTTCGCTGATAGTAGTTGAGCCATACAGCATTTGTTCGTCCGTTGACATTCCCCTCATAAACCTTTATCTTGAAATAAGAACGCAGATTATCTATCGGATTCAATACCTCGAGCATCTCAAAACCTTTGTACTTCTCATACAGGTCTTCCGAAAGAAGCGCATAGACATTATCGATATCTTCAGCCTGCGGTTTAAGGACACTGTGAGAGGCGTATGGATTAACCCTGTTCATAAGAACATGGCCCTCTTGACAATTACATCTCTGAAGCATCTGACCCGTCATGCACACGCATCCCTCCGCTGCACTATGTCCTTTTACGACCAGCTCCGCAGTAACTCCTCCCATAACAACTGTAACGTTATCATTATAGGCAAAAGTCACTTTCATACTTTCCGGAAGAAGCATAAGATTCCTAGGCATAAACACATCTGCCTTTACCGTCCACAACAACCGCCATTCGTCCTTATTCGGCATTGCTATAAGAGCAACTACTCCCTTAATGTATCGCGACAACATATCAGACAATCTGCATACAGAATCCATATCATCTCTCAACATTCTGTTGATTTCCATCTGAATCGCCGGAACAGACGCTTTTGAGCTTATAAATGAGGATACTCTGTTCATCCCGTCAGCAGGAAAAAAAACATCCACTGACGTCCTATAGCCAGACAATGTAGCCAACGAGACAAACGCCTCGACAGATTCTTCAAAGTCAAGAACATTCCGACCTCCTGCTGTACCCAATTCGATATCAAAGTCTCTGTCTGCAGATGCGCCATGCAAATCAATGACCAGTGCTATACCATGTCCCTCAACATATTTGAGCAACTCTTCCTTATAACTATTTGAAAGATCATTATTAGGATCTCCCTCAACTCCTGCATTAACGAAAACATGACATCCTGTACGCTCATTCAAGATGAATCCCAACACATCAGTATTAATTTCCCCCTTCTTTTCCACGCCATTCCTAAGATGAGGAACCGCATGAGGAACAGACAAAAGCACAGGTATAGAACCCTCAAATACACATATATTGCCCGGGTATTCTTTGGTTCCCAACAGACTTTTCAGTTCAGTAAATTTCTCTTCCGTCATCATTCTACTTATCTATTTTATATGAGCGTAAGACCTCAGCCACAACATATGTACTTCCTCCAACATATATCAAAGGGAACTTCATACCACGAGTCATTTCAACCGCAATACGCAAAGCTTTAACGGGATCCTGCTCCACTTCATAATCAGAACGGTTCCTACCTGAACAGCTGCATGCCTCTTCATACTTTTTCGCCAGAACATCAGCCGATAGTGCCCTTATGCCTGGGGCGCTGGTAAACACATACCGAGCGGCCTCTGGAAGAAGATCAGCAACACTGAAAAAGTCCTTATCTGACATTATCCCATAGACAATCACAAGTCCGTCAACCTCACCTGAATCAAGCATCTCGGACAACTTTTTCATATTAGGCTTAAGTCCATGCACGTTATGTCCAATATCACATATGACACGAGGACAATCAGAGACCTCCTCCCATCTGCCATGCAATTCCGTTCTCAAGGCAGTATGTACAAGAGCATCCATGACAGCAGCTTCATCAGACAGATCAAAATCCGAGGTCAAGAATTCAAGTGCAGCCATTGCAGTTCGGAGGTTCTTTGACTGATAATCACCTTTCAGGTCCATCTGATCCAGTATTTCATCATACTTATCCCCCATGCGAAGAACTGTCTTGTCGGCGAATTTCAACAACGACATTACAGCTGTCTTATCGCCCATAAATCGAGATTCCGGGAGATTGGTGTACAAAACCTTACGTTCAAACACCGGATCCGTCTCAGCGTGACTTTCTCCAACAACTACAGGCACGCAAGGTTTTATTATTCCGGCTTTTTCATACGCTATTTCAGGAAGCGTATCACCTAATATATTGCAATGATCCAGACCGATATTAGTAATCACTGTCAACACAGGGTCCACGATATTCGTACTGTCCAGCCTTCCTCCCATACCGGTTTCTACGACAGCAGCACTCACTCCTTCATTAGCGAACCACTCGAATGCCATAAGCGTCGATATTTCAAACAGCGACATGTCCATATGGTCAAACATGTCTTTCCACTTTCCATAGAAATCCCATATAAATTCTTTTGTGATATAACGGACACCGTCATTGTTCACTATCCTTGCTCTTTCACGGAAATCCAGGATATGGGGAGAAGTGTAAAGGCCGACCTTCAGTCCGGCGGACGCCAGGACAGAGGCCAGCATGCTTGATACAGAACCCTTTCCGTTGGTCCCGGCAACGTGGATTATCTTATATTTCCTGTGAGGATGCCCCATCAGCTGGTCAGCAAATTCCATATTGGCTATTCCAGGTTTGTAGGCCCCCGTTCCGACCTTCTGGAATGACGGGAATCTGCAGAACAGTTCCTCAATCATCTTTCCATATGCCTCTTCCGAAAAAAAGTTCTCCATAAAAAGAAAATCGCTTGTTATGAAGACAAAAATACGTAATTTTACAGACTTATCCCTAAAAAGAGACATCATTTTATGAAGGAAACAGAATCAGCATTGTATTCCCATTACATCATCGACGGAATAAGACAGGAGATGACTCCGGCCGAACTTCTGGACGAATGCATGGAATATGACGAAAGCGACATTCCGTCTTCAGACACATTCGGAACATTTGATGACATAATCGACGAGTCGACGGATCCTCCGGTGACGCCGTTCTCATATGACAGGGAGAAGAACGAGGAATATGCATCCATTACAGCCGGAGCATCTGTTGCAGACAGGCCGTTCACAATGCTGTATCCGGAGCATTTCACAAGGCTCCGCATTGCAGACGCACTTACCTCACGCCTGTGGAGCACCGGACATTTCAGACTTGGTGATCTTCGTCTATGGGCCCAGTGGGACTGGAACACCGAGCCGACAGGAAGCATGGCGTCTTTTTATGCAAGCGTTTATGCCGCAAGCGATTACACATATTCTCTGGGGGTACGGATGTCTGACTATCTGTTCATAGAAGGAGAGGGCAGGAACAGTGCCCGTTTCTTCGCATGGCTGCCGGAGACCGACATTACCGAAGAAGAGGACACCCATGATCCGATACTGTTCAAATCATCGCCATACGAAAGCCGTCACCCATGGATCGGAGACAATAGGAAATGCCCTGCAGTAATGGTTGACGACACTGACAGCTGGCTTGTCTACATTCCGTTCGACACCTGCGGATTCAGGCTGGGTGGCTCCCTGCTTGCAGAAATCAACGGACATAACGGAGGACCGGCCCCACAGATCATGGATGCCGACTATTTCATAGACTGCTATGAGGTAGTGAGGGAACTTGTGGAGGACGGCATCATATCCGCCGGAATCAGCATAGGAAACGGCGGCCTTGCAGCTGCCGCCATACGCTTCTGCGAAGAGAAAGGGGCAAGACTTGACATCAGCGGAATCATGGCCTCATATCAGGAAAACGACTCCACCCGTATCCTGTTCGGAGAAATTCCGGGAGTGCTGATTCAGATACGTGACAACGACTACGATTACTTTGATTCCCAGATGCTTCTGCAGGATATCGCCTACTATCCCCTCGGACATCCTTCAGACTCAGGAAAATCCGTCAGGTTCAGCGAAAAAGGCAGGAATGGAGTAGCAGAAATACTGGCATCACTGATGGAGCAGGCAAGCGAGGGCGAAGATTAGGAAATTTGGAGAAAAATCCCTAAATTCGCGCCGGAATTTTCCCCGACGCAGGAAGAATCCGGACTTAATTGATTTTATTAATTATCAATCAAATATTTACAAGAATTATGGAAGTAAACAAGAAAAGAGTCTATTGCTTCGGCGGCAAGACAGCTGAGGGTAACGGCACAATGCGCGAACTCCTCGGAGGCAAGGGTGCGAACCTTGCCGAGATGTGTACGCTCAACATCCCTGTGCCAGCAGGTTTCACAATCACTACTGAGTGCTGTACAGAGTACTACGAGCTCGGTGGCGGTTACAACGACGCTCTCAAGGCTGAAGTGGCAGAGGCTCTCAAGAAGACTGAGGCTATCATGGGTATGAAGTTCGGCGCCAAGGAGAATCCGCACCTCGTATCTTGCCGTTCAGGTGCCCGCAGTACAATGCCTGGTATGATGGATACTATCCTCAACATCGGTCTCTGCTCTGAGACTAACCCTGGCATGATCGCAAAGACAAACATCCCACGTTTCGTATATGACGCATACCGTCGTCTCATCATGATGTACTCTGACGTCGTGATG
>JAZNAW010000126.1:0-5207 GCA_045586745.1 Candidatus Cryptobacteroides sp. | reverse complement strand
CCCATTTGTTATGGTACAATTCCTTCAGGCTCATCAGCAAACTATTTTACAGAATTGATGATAGCCTCGAATGCCTGAGGATTGTTCATGGCAAGGTCTGCAAGAACCTTACGGTTCAGACCAATGTTCTGCTTAGCGATGCGTCCCATGAGCTGAGAATATGTCATACCGTACTGACGTGCGGCAGCATTGATTCTCTGGATCCAGAGAGCGCGGAATGTACGCTTCTTGTTCTTACGGTCACGGTAAGCATATGTAAGACCCTTCTCGTAGGTGTTCTTTGCTACCGTCCAAACGTTCTTTCTTGCGAGAAAATTACCGCGGGTTCTTTTAAGAATCTTCTTGCGGCGTGCCCTTGAGGCAACTGAATTTACCGATCTTGGCATAAATTTAACTGGTTTATGGAGGCAGTGTCCGTCATCGGAGCTTTTCTACTGCGTTCCAAGTTTAACTTAAAATAATTTGTAATTGATTAGAATTACATGCCCAACAAAGCTTTGACTCTCTTCTCGTCAACATTGGCAACGAGACCGATATGAGTCAAATTTCTCTTCTGCTTCTTGGTCTTCTTTGTGAGAATGTGGCTCTTGTAAGCGTGCTTTCTCTTAACTTTTCCCGTTCCGGTAAGCGTGAAACGCTTTTTTGAACCGGAGTTGGTCTTCATCTTTGGCATAGTTAAATTTGATTTAGTTAATAATTATTTGTCATCCAATCACTTGGATTACTTTTTCTTAAGTGGGGCGATCATCATGATCATCCTCTTTCCCTCGAGCTTAGGCATCTGTTCCGCCCTTCCGTAATCTTCCAGTTCCACAGCAAAACGAAGAAGAAGCTTCTCTCCTTGGTCAGCATAGATGATCGAGCGTCCCTTGAAGAACACGGAAGCCTTCACCTTGGAGCCTTCCTGCAGGAATTCCTGCGCATGCTTGAGCTTGAACTGAAAATCATGCTCGTCTGTATTCGGACCGAACCTGATCTCCTTGATGACTATCTTGGCCGCATTGGCCTTCATCTCCTTCGCTTTCTTCTTCTGCTGATAGAGATACTTCTGATAGTCCATTATCCTACATACAGGAGGATCGGCCTTCGCACTAATCTCCACCAGATCAAGACTCTGCTCATCAGCCATCCTCAAGGCGTCACGCAAAGAGAACACACCCTGCTCAGGGATGTTATCTCCGACAAGACGAACCTGAGGTGCAGTGATCTCCTCGTTGATTCTCAATCCGTCATCGTCCTTCTTAGCATTTACAGGCCTCTGGCCCGGACGATTGTTAGGTCTTGGGCCACTCGGGCGCGGACCTGGTTTAAATGGTGCTGCGATAAAAAATTCCTCCTATAAGTTAAGTTGTTAATATAATATCCCTATGACAACTGAGCCTTTATCTCATCGCTTACCAATGAAACGAAGTCTTCAGCCGACATAGATCCTGCGTCTATACCACCCTGTCTTCTGACAGAAACCGTGCCTTCATTCATCTCCTTCTCTCCTACAATCACAAGGAACGGAATCCTCTTGAGTTCACTCTCACGGATTCTCTTACCAAGGGTCTCGTTTCTATCGTCAATAGAGGCGCGAATATCGGAATTATTCAGCAAATCACAAACTTTTTTTGCATATTCCTCATATTTTTCGCTGACAGGCACGATGTTAACCTGATCCGGAGTAAGCCAGAGAGGAAGTTTTCCACCGGTATGCTCGAGGAGCACAGCCACAAATCTCTCAAGAGATCCGAAAGGTGCGCGGTGGATCATGATAGGACGATGCTTCTGGTTGTCGCTTCCGATATACTCGAGCTCGAATCGCTCAGGAAGGTTATAGTCCACCTGGATTGTACCAAGCTGCCACTTTCTTCCGATAGCGTCCTTCACCATGAAGTCAAGCTTAGGTCCGTAGAATGCAGCCTCACCGTACTCTACTACAGTATTAAGTCCCTTTTCCTGTGCAGCCTCGATGATAGCAGCCTCAGCCTTTGCCCAGTTCTCGTCCGAACCGATGTACTTTGACTTGTTATCAGGGTCACGGAGCGATACCTGTGCTATATATTCCTTGAAGTCAAGGGTCTTGAAGACATAAAGGATGATGTCGATAACCTTGCAGAACTCCTCCTTGATCTGGTCAGGACGGACGAAGAGGTGGGCGTCATCCTGTGTGAAGCTACGTACACGGGTAAGTCCGTGAAGCTCACCGCTCTGCTCATAACGATATACTGTACCGAACTCGGCAAGTCTGAGAGGAAGTTCCTTGTATGAACGTGGCTTGGACCTGTATATCTCACAGTGGTGAGGACAGTTCATAGGCTTGAGCAGGTATTCCTCACCTTCCTGCGGCGTATGAATAGGCTGGAAAGAATCCTTTCCGTATTTAGCGTAGTGACCTGTTGTCACATAAAGGTCCTTGTTTCCGATATGCGGAGTAACTACAGGAAGGTAGCCGTATGACTTCTGGAGCTTCTTGAGGAAGTTCTCGAGGCGCTCACGGAGAGCTGCACCCTTAGGAAGCCACAACGGAAGACCCTGGCCCACTCTCTGCGAGAACGTGAAGAGCTCCATCTCCTTACCGATCTTTCTGTGGTCGCGCTTCTTCGCCTCCTCCATCATCACAAGATATTCGTCGAGCAGCGACTTCTTAGGGAATGTCACGCCATATACACGTGTAAGCATCTGACGCTCCTGGTCTCCTCTCCAGTATGCACCTGCAATAGCAGTAAGCTTGACTGCCTTGATAACCGAAGTATCCTTGAGGTGAGGTCCGCGGCAGAGGTCTGTAAAGTCACCGTTTGTATAGAAAGTGATCGTACCGTCCTCAAGTTCGCTGATAAGTTCGCACTTGTACTCGTCGCCCTTCTCTGTGAATGCCTTGAGTGCATCAGCCTTGGAAACCTCTGTCCTTACGAAAGGATTCTTCTGACGTGCAAGCTCGATCATCTTGTCCTCGATAGCCTTGAGGTCAGCCTCCACGAGAGTCCTGTCACCGAAGTCCACGTCATAGTAGAAACCTGTCTCGATTGCAGGTCCGATACCGAACTTCACTCCAGGATACAGAGCCTCGAGCGCAGCAGCAAGAAGGTGTGAGGACGAATGCCAGAAGACATGCTTTGCCTCCGCATCCTCCCACTTGTGGAGACGGATTGCAGCATCCTCGGTAATTGGGCGTGTAACATCATATACTGTACCTTTTCCTGTCGTGTCAGCCGCCGTTACTACCGTTGCAGCCAATACATCCGCTGCAAGTCTGGGGCTGATACTCTGTGCAATGTCGAACGCTGAGACGCCGCTTTCGTACTGTCTCACGCTGCCGTCAGGAAATGTAATATTGATCATATCGTACTATTATTTTATATATAAAACAAGTCTTGTCACTCCAAGAATGCAAAGGTATGAAATTTTTCTTATCTTTGTACAACTAAAGATATGAATATGGAACAAAATGTAATTCAGAAGAATATGTGGAACACGGCAGGAAAGGCCGGCCTTCTTCTCGGACTTGCTTCAACGGCATACCTTTTCATTTCTCAACTGCTCGGCAATGCAGGGATTCCAGTCCTGCTCAACTCGATCATCGGTTTCGTCCTATGGGCAGCCAAGTTTGTCGCATGTATCTGGATAATGAAGTTCTTCATGAAATCGTACGTATCCGGAAACAGTCAGGCGACCAGTTCCGACACATTCAAGCTGGGTATGGCCATGGCCATTCTTTCTGCGCTGGTATATTCTGCCTTCGCCTTCGCCAATGTCGCATTCATATCACCTGACCTCTTTGCTGAGCAGATGGATGCAATGATGCAGCAGATGGCTCCGATGATGGACTCGAACACCCAGTCCTTGATGGAGACATACATGGAAAATCTGCCGCAGATCACATTCATCTCGAATCTGATATACTGTTTCATATATGGAATGATTCTTTCATTCATCCTTTCGCGCAACATCCCTACCAAGGATCCGTTCGCAGAATACAAACCAGAAGAACAATAAGGAAATCATGGACTACACGAAGGATCTTTCCATAGTCATATCCCTCTACAATGAAGAGGAATCCCTGCCTGAACTTGTCCGCTGGATTGAGACAGTGACTGACAAGGAGGGCTATCGATATGAAATCGTCATGATCGATGACGGAAGCACAGACGGTTCATGGAACCTCATCAAGAAACTGTCAGAAAAGAACAGTAACATCCGAGGCATTTCATTCCGACGCAACTATGGCAAGTCAGCAGCACTATACCACGGATTCAAGGCTGCAGAAGGTCGCGTTGTAGTCACAATGGACGCAGACCTTCAGGATTCCCCTGAAGAGATTCCTGAACTTTACAGAATGGTGACTGAAGAAGGATATGACATTGTTTCCGGATGGAAGAAACAGAGATTCGACAACAAGCTTACAAAGAATCTTCCTTCAAAACTGTACAACTGGGCGGCACGCAAGATCACAGGAATCAAGCTTCATGACATGAACTGCGGCCTCAAGGCATACAGAAATGAGGTAGTAAAGAATATTGAAGTATACGGAGAAATGCACAGATACATCCCGTATCTGGCAAAGAACGCAGGATTCGGAAGGATCACGGAAAAGCCCGTACAGCACCAGAAGAGAAAATACGGAGTCAGCAAATTCGGTCTTGAGAGATTTGTCAACGGGTTTCTGGACCTGATTTCACTCTGGTTCCTCAGTACATTCGGCAAGAAGCCTATGCACTTCTTCGGATTTACGGGAATACTGATGTTCCTCACCGGAGGCATAATGGCAGTCTGGATCATCGTCGAGAAACTCATCCAGCAAGGTAAGGGACTGGACTTCAGACCGGTCACAGAACAGCCGCTCTTTTATCTTGCTCTTGTAGCAGTCCTGCTGGGTGTCCAGTTATTCCTCGCAGGCTTCATCTGCGAAATGGTCTCGCGAAACAGCAGCGAACGCAATCAATACAACATCAGAGAGGAGTTCTAAACTCCTCTTTTTTTATCCCCTTGAAAACCACCACCTTACAGTAAATCGCCTGCGTCATTTGCCGCAGGCGATTTATTATAACCCACTGCTGGACAGCGATTTATGATCTAACGGAAGATTATATAACAAAAGACCCTGGTGTCTCAGGACATCAGGGTCTCGTATAAGAAAGTGGCAGCTACCTACTCTCCCACCTGGTGGGGCAGTACCATCGGCGATGGTGAGCTTAACTTCTCTGTTCGGAATGGGAAGAGGTGGA
>JAZNAW010000125.1:0-2006 GCA_045586745.1 Candidatus Cryptobacteroides sp. | reverse complement strand
CATGGTCCTTTCAGCGATGCCTGCATCACAGGGTCTCTACGGATTCGTAGCATTCTTCGTATGGATCGGAAAGGATTTCGCAGTTGACGGACTTTCAATCTTTGCTATCGGTCTTGCAGCAGGTGCAGCATTCTTCATCTCGGCTCTTCGTCAGGGTCAGGTCTGCGCCAACGGTATAATCGGAATCTCACAGGGACACGACGTCTTCACAAAGACCCTCATCTACGGTGCGCTTCCTGAGCTTTACGCCATCCTCGCATTCGTTGCAGCATTCATGGCATAAGCGCTTGATTCATAAGACAAAAATAAACTCCGGTTCTGAAATTGAACCGGAGTTTATTTTTGTCTTCAATGATTCTATCTCTGCTTCAGGTAGGAACTGCTGGCGTAGGCGATCTGACCGTTGTAATCGATCTTGGCGAATCCGTCAACGAAATTATACACCTGAACGTCCTGTCCCGGCCTTAATGAACCTATCACGTAGGCATCCTTACGTGGGGCACTGCGGACATTAAGGGAACTTGATGCTGTGCAGTAATAGATGTTCAATGCTGGAGTATCAACTGTCTGTTCCACTGGATCCGGGTCACTGAAATATGAGAAAAGGTCGCCGGCATTGTCAATGAAAACACTTCCGCATAAGATTGCGAGGGCAATCAGGAATGTATATACGTTATAGAATATATACCTGACAATCAATAAGATGAAGTCATCGATGAAATAGAAGATGGCAAGAGCGATACCAGAAATGAAATACATAATACCTCCCCCGAAGATACCGGCAATCAGAGCCCATATGAAGCCCTCGTCTATCCATATTGAGATAATGCCTATGGCAAAACCGATCCAGAACAATCCAAGAAGTCCGAAGGACAGATAAGTCATTGCTGCTTCTCCATTTGTAGCGATCCAGTTGCCGATGCCTATGAAGAAATTATTGATCCTATCCCAAAGACTGAGGTTGTAATATGACGATCGGGATGATGTATTTGTACGTGTTGAGGCACGAGTATTACCCCCGCTTCGTGTCGAGCGGGGGATACCGTTACCTGATATTTCACCTGTTGCCGGATCGAACGAATATCCTCCCGGCAAATTGATACCTGCCATCTATATGAAGATTAGAAACCGATACACTCGAAACAGTCGCAGTTCTTATCGAACTTGACGCCGTACCACTGCATTATGGTAGGCATCTTGCGGCCAGGGTTGTTATTGAATGGTGCCCAGTTCTTGAAATAGTTCTCCCTGCGGTTCGCCCACATATAGAAGTCATATGTAAGTTCTTCCTGAAGAGATGCTATGACGCATTCAGTACCTTTGGAAAGTTCCTGAATGGCCAGTTTCACTACCATAGTGTTTATCGGCGCGATATCTGTGGCAAGTCCGACCTGTACCATGGCCTGAGCGTCTTCTTCTGAAGTGTATGCAGGTATGATTCCTTCACGTCTTGCACGTGCAAGATCAGAAATCTCCTCCTCGTCGTTGAACCACTGACTTCCCTTGAGACACGCATAACATGGACCGCCTGGTCTTACCCTCAGGACATCTCCTCCTTCCGCACGGGTGATCGCACGTCCGAAAAGTCCCACCTTCTTATACTTGATGATAAGGCTGTTGAGACGATACCTGCTGTTCAGGCTGTCCGTCGCAGCAATGACAAGGTCTGTACGTTTCACCTCATTCTCGATGAGTTCCAGCTCCTTGTTCATGTCTACAGGATATACATCCACATTGGCATAAGGATTCTTGGCAAGTATGGCATCGCGTACCACATTGGTCTTGAGACGGCCAAGTTCATTCACTCCTGCAATATGTCTGGAGATGTTGTGGAGCTCGACTCTGTCAAAATCGATCAGAGTGAAGTTTCCTACACCGGCCTTTGCAAGATCGACAGCAATAGAAGCGCCGCCGCTTCCCAGTCCGACGATAAGCACATGCTTCTTTTCCAATGCACCTACCTCAAGAAGTCCCTTGCTGCGTGTGTAAAGTTCGCTCTTGTCCGG
>JAZNAW010000124.1:0-5201 GCA_045586745.1 Candidatus Cryptobacteroides sp. | reverse complement strand
CATCACATTCTCGAGGATATCCCAGATAACTGCATCCTTCCTGTCCACGATCTTCTTTGCAGACTTCACTGTCTTTACGATACCGCGCTCGATCAGCTTTCTGATGATGAACGGCTTGTAAAGCTCAGCGGCCATAAACTTAGGAAGACCGCACTCGTGCATCTTGAGCTCAGGACCAACGACGATAACCGAACGTGCTGAATAGTCGACACGCTTACCGAGGAGATTCTGGCGGAAACGTCCCTGCTTACCCTTGAGTGAGTCGGAAAGTGACTTGAGGGTGCGGTTAGCCTCGCTCTTTACTGCATTTGACTTCTTCGAGTTGTCGAAAAGTGAATCTACTGCCTCCTGAAGCATACGCTTCTCGTTTCTGAGGATCACCTCAGGAGCCTTGATCTCGATGAGTCTCTTGAGACGGTTGTTACGTATGATGACCCTTCTGTAAAGGTCGTTGAGGTCAGAGGTTGCGAAACGTCCACCATCAAGCGGAACGAGCGGACGGAGATCAGGCGGAATCACAGGGATTACCTTGAGGATCATCCACTCAGGACGGTTGATGCCCTTTGAATCCTGAAACCACTTTACGATGTTGAGTCTCTTGAGAGCTTCTGCTCTTCTCTGCTGAGAAGTCTCCTTGAGCATCTTCTGGCGAAGATCCTTGGCGAGTTCGTCGATATCGATCTCCTTCAGAAGTTCATAAAGAGCCTCTGCACCCATCTTTGCTACGAACTTGTCCGGATCGTCAGCCGGCATATTGTACTGCTCAGGCTGCTCAGCATAGAACTCAAGATATTCGTCCTCAGAAAGGAGGTCAAGCTTCTGGAAGCCTGATGTTCCCGGCTTGATGACGATATACTTTTCGTAATAGATGACTGATTCAAGCTTCTTTGCAGCGATTCCAAGAAGAGCTGCAATCTTGTTCGGAGCTGACTTGAAGTACCAGATGTGTGCAACAGGGACTGTGAGTTCGATATGACCCATCCTTTCCCTTCTGACCTTCTTCTCTGTAACTTCCACACCGCAACGGTCGCAGACGATACCACGGTAACGGATTCTCTTGTATTTTCCGCAGTGGCACTCGTAGTCCTTGGTCGGACCGAAGATCTTCTCGCAGAAGAGACCGTCTCTTTCAGGCTTGTATGTCCTGTAGTTGACGGTTTCAGGCTTCAATACCTCTCCAGAAGACCTTTCCTTGATGTCTTCTGGAGAAGCAAGAGCGATGCTGATCCTTTCGAAATTGCTTTTAACCTTGTTTTCTTTATTAAAAGTAGGCATATTTCAATAATTTCAATTGTCAGTAATTAGTCCAAAGTCACTTTAAGTCCGAGACCTCTGAGCTCGTGAAGCAATACGTTGAGAGATTCCGGTATGCCAGGGTTCGGCATAAGGTCGCCCTTGACGATAGCTTCGTATGCCTTGGATCTTCCTGTAACGTCGTCTGACTTCACAGTCAGGATCTCCTGAAGGATGTTGGATGCACCGAATGCCTCAAGTGCCCATACCTCCATTTCTCCGAAACGCTGTCCTCCGAACTGAGCCTTACCTCCGAGAGGCTGCTGAGTGATGAGTGAGTAAGGACCGATCGAACGTGCGTGCATCTTGTCGTCAACCATATGGCCGAGCTTGATCATATAGATGACACCTACTGTTGCAGGCTGGTCGAACCAGTCACCTGTACCTCCGTCACGGAGATAAGTCTTACCATATCTTGGAAGGCCTGCCTTGTCAGTATACTCGCAGATATCGTTCAGGGTGGCACCGTCGAAGATAGGAGTACTGAACTTCACTCCAAGCTCTTCACCTGCCCATCCGAGAACTGTCTCATAGATCTGACCGAGGTTCATACGTGAAGGCACACCGAGAGGGTTGAGTACGATGTCAACCGGAGTTCCGTCTGCAAGGAACGGCATATCCTCATCTCTTACTACCTTGGCAACGATACCCTTGTTACCGTGGCGGCCGGCCATCTTGTCACCTACTCTGATCTTACGCTTCTTGGCGATATATACCTTTGCGAGCTGCATTACACCGTTAGGAAGTTCGTCACCGACCTTGATCTTGTCGAGAATCCTCTTCTTGCGTGCGTCATCTTCCTTCTGCGCGATGCAGTAGTTGTTGATGAGCTCGCGGATAAGCTCGTTGGCGTTCTTGTCCGATGTCCATCTGCTTGAGTTGACATTGTTGTAGTCGATCATATTGAGATCGGATACAGTGATGTCCCTGCCTTTGGCTATAAGCTCCACTCCGTAAAGATCGCTGATACCGGCGCTCTTCTTGCCTTCTACAAGGACAACGAGCTTGTCGATGAACTTCGATCTGAGGGCTTCTGCCTTAGCTGCGAATTCCTCCTCAGCCTTCTCGATCTTCGCCTTCTGGTCGCTCTTTGCGCCCTTGCGGCCGCTTTCCTTAGCTACCTTCGAATAGAGGGCGGTGTTGATCACAGTACCGCTGAGTGACGGAGTAGCCTTGAGAGAAGCATCCTTTACGTCACCTGCCTTGTCACCGAAGATCGCTCTGAGGAGCTTCTCCTCAGGTGAAGGATCGCTCTCTCCCTTAGGAGTGATCTTACCGATCATAATGTCACCCGGCTCGATGTGGGCACCGATGCGGATGATACCGTTCTCGTCGAGATCCTTTGTAGCGTCCTCGCTTACGTTAGGGATATCCGATGTGAGTTCCTCCATACCACGCTTGGTGTCACGTACTTCGGTGATGTACTCGTCAACGTGAACTGATGTGAGGATGTCCCAACGGATCATACGCTCTGAAATCACGATCGCGTCCTCATAGTTGTAACCCTTCCAAGGCATAAATGCCACCTTGAGGTTTCTACCGAGCGCGAGCTCGCCGTTCTGTGTTGCGTAGCCTTCGGTCATAATCTGTCCAGGCTCTACGATATCTCCCTTGCGAACGATAGGCTTGAGGAGGATTGTAGTACCCTGGTTTGTCTTTCTATATATAGGAAGCTGATATACAGTGATGTCAGGAGAGAAGCTTACGAACTTTTCATCTTCGTTGCGCTCGTACTTCACGTGTATCTCCTTTGCATCCACATATACGACCTCTCCCTTTCTTTCAGCCTTGACCTGAGTCCTTGAGTCCAGACATACTCTTTCTTCAAGTCCGGTTCCTACGATAGGGGATTCCGGATTAAGAAGCGGAACTGCCTGGCGCATCATATTCGCACCCATCAATGCACGGTGGGCGTCGTCGTGCTCGAGGAACGGAATGAGCGATGCAGCCACAGATGCGATCTGGTTAGGAGCAACGTCCATATAGTTCACCTCTTCCTTGGTCACGACAGGGAAGTCTGCACCAAGGCGGCACTGGATACGGTCTTCGAGGATCTGTCCATCTTCATCCATCTTCACCTTTGCAAGTGAAACCATCTGGTTCTCCTCCTCTTCGGCGCTCATATAAGTCCAGCCCTCAGAGCTGAGGTCAACCTTTCCTCCCTGTACCTTGCGGTATGGAGTCTCAATGAATCCGAGGTCGTTGATCCTTGCGTAAACGCAGAGTGACGAAATCAGACCGATGTTAGGTCCTTCCGGTGTCTCGATAGGGCAGAGACGGCCGTAGTGTGTATAGTGTACGTCTCGAACCTCGAAACCTGCGCGGTCTCTTGAAAGACCTCCTGGACCGAGGGCTGAAAGACGTCTTTTGTGCGTCATCTCAGACAGCGGGTTTGTCTGATCCATAAACTGCGACAGCTGGCTTGTTCCGAAGAACGAGTTGATCACAGACGAAAGTGTCTTTGCATTGATCAGATCGGTAGGAGCAAACTGCTCGCTGTCTCTTACGTTCATTCTCTCGCGGATGGTGCGGGCCATACGTGAAAGTCCCACGCTGAACTGGTTTGCAAGCTGCTCGCCTACGGTCCTGATACGTCTGTTGCTCAAGTGGTCGATGTCGTCAACGACTGCCTTTGAGTTGATCAGCTGGATGAGATACTTGATGATCTCGATCATATCGGTGTTGGTGAGCACCCTTGTGTTCTCGTCGATGGTAAGGTTGAGCTTCTTGTTGAGTCTGTAGCGTCCTACATCGCCGAGGTCATATCTCTTTTCAGAGAAGAAGAGCTTGTCGATCACATCCCTTGCTGTAGCTTCATCAGGTGGTTCCGAATTACGCAGCTGTTTGTAGATGTAGTTGACAGCTTCCATCTCCGTATTTGTCGGGTCTTTCTGCAGAGTGTTGTAGATGATGGCATATTCGTTCACATTTGCCTCATCCTTCTGAAGAAGAATGGTCTTTACATCTGTCTCTGACAGTTTCTCGATAGTCTCCTCATTCAGAATCTCACCGCGCTCGAGATAAGTCTCGCTTCTTTCCACAGGGATGACCTCTCCTGTGTCCTCGTCTACGAAATCCTCGATCCAGGTTCTGAGCACTTTCGCCGCAAGCTTCCTGCCCTCGTTTGCCTTAAGGTTATCTTCTGTAGCCTCAATCTCATCTGCAAGGCCGAAGATGTCTATGATATCCTTGTCGCCGTTGAATCCAATGGCTCTGAGGAGGGTTGTTACAGGTAATTTCTTCTTACGGTCGATATATGCGTACATCACATTGTTGATGTCTGTCGCGAACTCGATCCAAGATCCCTTGAACGGAATGATACGTGCTGAATAAAGCTTCGTTCCATTGGCGTGAACGCTCTGTCCGAAGAATACGCCAGGTGATCTGTGAAGCTGTGAAACTATGATTCTTTCTGATCCATTGATAACGAATGTACCGCCCGGAGTCATATACGGGATATTTCCGAGATATACATCCTGTACCTTCGTGTCGAAGTCTTCGTGCTCAGGATCATTGCAGGAAAGGCGGAGTTTTGCCTTCAGAGGAACATTGTATGTCAGTCCTCTCTCAAGACACTCATCAATCGAATACTGCGGAGGATCAATGAAATAGTCAATGAACTCCAGCTTGTAGCTGTTCCTTGTGTCTTCGATTGGGAATATCTCCTGGAATACCTGATACAGACCCTCGTTGCTCCTGTTCTCAGGAGTGGTGTCGAGCTGGAAGAAGTCCTGGAACGACTTCAGCTGCACCTCAAGAAGGTCCGGATATTCAAGGAGAATTTTTGATGATGCGAATGAAACTCGCTGATTGTTAGTCTTTTTTGACATCTTTCTGCCTTTATATAGAGAAAAACTTTTTATTACGACAAAAAGGTTTAGGGCCTATTTGGCCCTAAACCTGACTTT
>JAZNAW010000123.1:0-12013 GCA_045586745.1 Candidatus Cryptobacteroides sp. | reverse complement strand
AAGCAGTCGCAAATGTAGCATCACTCTCCAGCGACCCCCGTCTGCCTGTCGGCAGACACCCCCTAGCCGAGGGTGGCATGTCGCTTCCGAGTGATACCACATTTACTCCGACCCCTGCACAGATACGCAAGGCGATAATCAGGATCAGGAAGGAGAAGCTTCCGGAGCCGTCGGTGGTGGGCAGTGCAGGAAGTTTCTTCAAGAATCCTGTGATCAGCGCGGAACATTTCGCCCGAATCGAAGCAGCAGCGAAAGCAGAACATGGCCCTGATTACAAGGTTCCGCATTATGTTGTTAAGACAGAGTGCCATGGAGATGGTGTTGAAAAACTGAATCCCTCCCACGACAAGTCGTGGCCCCCTCCCGTTCACGAGGCCACGGGCGGCCACGGTTTTTCAAACCACCCCCATGGCACCCCTGACATCTTGAACGATCCATCGACCGTCATTTCGAGCGTCCCTCCTGTCGTTTCGAGCGAAGTCGAGAAATCTGTCCCACAGCAAATAAAAGTACCTGCAGCGTGGCTCATAGAGCAGTGTGGCTGGAAGGGTCGTCGCAGCGGAGGTGCTGCGGTCTGGGACAAGCAGCCGCTGGTTATCGTGAACTATACTGGTGAAGCATACCCTGAAGAGATAATCGGTCTGGAGAAACGCATAATCGCTTCCGTCAAGGCCAAGTTCGGCATTGAACTCCACCCGGAAGTGGAGCATGTCTGATAGTCTATCTATAGAGAGCAGAAGATATGAAATACGACGTATTCATATGCTAGTCCAAGGAATAACCTATATGGTGGACAAATGTGGATTTATTATCATCCTGAACATGCTCTTGTCATCTTGAGCGCAGCGAAAGATCATTAGCAGAAAGATGCTTCACGTCGTTCAGCATGACAAATGAAAGTTCAGTGAAACAAAACTAAAAACCTTCTTACTAAATAGGTTTTTACTAAAAAGTTTCTTACTTTTGTGACGGAGATATAATTGAATGCAATGAACGGACAGAAATTCATATTTGGAAGACCTGTTGAGGGGGAATTCTTCACTGACCGTGAGACTGAAACAGCACGTCTGAAAGCCAACTTTCAGGGGGGAGTAAATACTTTCCTCCTGTCTCCGAGGCGCTGGGGCAAGACGTCTCTGGTCAGGAAAGTTATGCGTGAGGTCGATTCGAAGGACCTGAAGGTCGTTTTTGTCGATGTCTTCAAATGCAAGACTCCGATCGAGTTCAGCGAGATTGTCGCTTCGGCTGTCTTGTCACAGACATCCTCAAAAGCAGAAGAATTTTTAGAAAATGCCAAGGCGTTCTTGGGCAGAGTCAGCATGGGAGTCAATCTGTTGCCTGATCCGGTGGCATCGCTGGATATAAAGCTTGGTCTGAATAATGATAAGGCAGATATATCGAACGCCTTGCAGATCCCGCAGAAGATTGCCGACAAGAAGAATATCCGTATAGTCGTCTGTATTGATGAGTTTCAGCAGATAGGGGAGTATTCCGACAGCATCTCTTTCCAGAAGGAGCTAAGGACTGTATGGCAGCATCAGCAGGATGTGACCTATTGTCTGTTCGGAAGCAAGAAGCATATGATGGAGGGACTGTTTGATACGCCTGAAAAACCGTTCTACAAGTTTGGTGATATCGTATATCTCAAGACGATTCCGTTGAACTATTGGCAGGAATACATTGCAGACAAGTTCTCCCAGGCAGGGAAATCCATAACAGAGAACCAGATCAGGAGGATATGTGAAACTGTGGCTTACCACTCTTCATATGTGCAGCAGCTATGCTGGTATGTTCTGCTTCATTCATCGGAAATTGTGAAGGATGAAGATGTAGACGCAGGAATCGACGAACTTGTCGTACAGAATGCTGCCCTGTTTGAAAGCTGGACAGAAGATATTCCGGCATATCAGATGAGGTTTCTGATGACTTTGGCGGATGGCATCCATAGCGGTTTTTCATCATCGGAGGTGATCAGCAGATACCGTCTTGGTTCTTCTGCAAATGTTGTAGCATTGAAAAATGCTCTTCTGGACAAGAACCTGATCTATGTGGAAGATAAGAAGGTCTATCTTTCCGATCCGGTTATGGGAATGTGGTTGAAAAAATAATGAAATATAAATATGAGTTCATTTACAGTGGAAGGCGGGCATAGGCTCAGCGGAACAATCAGACCTCAGGGTGCAAAGAACGAGGCGCTTCAGATAATCAGTGCGGTACTTCTGACAAAAGAGGAGGTACGCATAGATAACATCCCTGAAATTCTTGATATCAAGAACCTTATCGGGCTTCTTGAGAGCATGGGCGTCAAGGTTACCCGTCACGAGAAGGGTTCCTATACCTTCAAGGCAGAAGATATTGACACCGAATATACTATGAGCGCGGATTTTGTCTCGAAATGTGCAAAGCTACGCGGTTCTGTAATGGTGGTGGGTCCGCTTCTCGCCCGTTTCGGCAGGGCATACTTCCCGAAGCCGGGCGGAGACCAGATAGGCCGCCGCAGGGTGGATACCCATATCCTCGGTTTCATGAACCTTGGCGCTGATCAGGAATATGATACCGACAGGAAGGCATTCCATCTTCAGGTCCCAGAAGGAAAAACCCTCGTAGGAAAATACATGCTTCTTGACGAGGCTTCGGTGACAGGTACCGCCAACATAGTGATGGCAGCAGTCCTATCCAAAGGTGTGACTACAATCTACAACGCCGCCTGCGAACCGTATCTCCAGCAGCTCTGCAGAATGCTTGTGCGTATGGGTGCAAAGATCGATGGCATCGGTTCCAATCTTCTGACAATCACCGGTGTTGAGGAACTCCATGGTACAGAACACAGAATCCTTCCAGATATGATCGAGATCGGATCATTCATAGCACTCGCCGCCATGAACCGAAGCAGCATTACCATCAAGGATGTGGCGTACGATGAACTCGGAATGATTCCTGACGTATTCCGCAAGCTAGGTGTCAATCTGGAACGCAGAGGGGACGACATTTATGTGCCGGAGCAGGAAAGTTATGTGATAGATTCATTCCTGGACGGCTCTATCCTTAACATTGCCGACGCTCCTTGGCCGGGACTGTCGCCCGACCTCCTGAGTGTGATTCTTGTGATGGCGACCCAGTGCAAGGGTAGCGTGCTCATCCACCAGAAGATGTTCGAGAGCCGTCTTTTCTTTGTCGATAAGCTCATTGACATGGGCGCACAGATCATCCTTTGCGATCCGCACAGGGCTGTGGTCGTAGGTCATGACCATCGTTATCAGCTCCGTGCCGGAAAGATGGCCTCGCCTGATATCCGTGCAGGTATCGCCCTTCTCATTGCAGCGATGTCTGCCAAAGGTACCAGCGTAATCAGCAACATCGACCAGATCGACCGCGGTTACGAAGACATCGACATCCGTCTCAACGCCCTCGGTGCAAAAATCACTCGAAACAACTGATAGAAATTTCCCATGATCAGGCTCTTTAGAAGACTTATCGAGCGTAATCATGGGAAATATTTCTGTAAACATCACTGAACTCAAGCATCTGCTTGACGTTACTCCGTCGTCTCATAACATAATGCTGGTGGGAAATCACGGAATAGGAAAATCCGAGATCCTGACCGAGTATTTTACTGCCAAAGGTCTGCCTGTGACCGCACTGTTTCTGGGCCAGATGAGCGACCCGGGAGATATCATAGGACTTCCGGACAAGGATCCGGCAACAGGAAAGACCATCTTCAGACCCCCGTACTGGTTCCCGACAGACGGCAAGCCGATAGTGCTCTTTCTGGATGAACTGAACCGTGCCCGTCCGGAAATCCTTCAGACCGTCATGGACCTGGCACTGAACCGCAAGCTGGCAGGCAGGAAGCTTCCTGACGGCAGCCGCATCATCTCTGCTGTCAATCTGGGCGACCAGTACCAGCTGACCGATCTGGACCCGGCGCTGGTGTCAAGATTCAACATAGTCAATTTCAAGCCGACGGTGGCCGAGTGGCTTCTGTGGGCGAAGAAGACGAATGTGGATGCAAGGGTAACAGACTTCATCAGCAATAACCGCCTCTGGCTCGACAAGGACCCTGACGTCAAGGACAATGCTGACCTGGGACTGGACAAGACACCGGACCGAAGGGCATGGAAGAGGGTTTCAGATGTGATAAGAGGCCGTACGCATCTGACGGCTTCGGATGGAAAGGTCATTTCCAGCATTGTCGGCGGTAAGGCAGCGTCGACCTTCCTTGCAAGTATCTCCAATGTAAAGCTCGTTACCGGCAAGGAAGTTCTCCTCATGTTCGGGGATCCTGCTGTCCAGAGGGAGCTGGATTCATATAAGCTCCATCAGCTCTCGGCTGTGAACGAAGATGTTTATCGTTATCTGGAAGTCGATGAGATACCGACTGCCAGGATCGCACAGGCCAGTGCGAACCTGGAGGCTTATTTCAGATACCTTACGAAATACAAGAAGGAGGCTGCGGCACATTTCGCCAACACATATATCCAGCAGACATATCCGAAGGCAATATTCTTCATTGCCAGAGAATGCCGTAAGCTTACAGGACTTCTTGTTGACTATATCAAGACTATAAAGTAGCATGGTACGCAGGATAGAGAAGATACTTGAAAGGTGGTTCATCCTTGAGCCGCCTCTCTTTCAGGTGCTCTGTCTACATGAACTTACAGCAGAGACTTCGATCACATGTCCGGTCAGAAGCGGAAAGAGGCGTATCGAATACAATCCTGACATACTGGGAAAGATGACTGATGCGGCTCTTGAGGAAGCATTGAAGCTGGAAGCTGTACGCATCCTGCTCAAACATCCGTATGAACGTTTCCCTGACGGATGCTGTCTGGTCGCCGCCGCTCTGGGAAGCAATGTCACTGTCGGAGATAACTATGTCTTCACAAATATCCGTGTTCATACCCCTGCGGATTTCTCTCTTGATAAAGGACAGTGCTACGAATGGTACGCCATGAAGATTCAGGAACAGCTTCCTCCGTCTGCTGACGGGGAGGAAGCTGACGGGGAGGAAGCTGCCATGTCTTCCGGACAGGGAGGTAAGGATTCGGAAGGCAACGGCCCAGATGACGCGGATACGGTGATGACAGGCAGTCCGACAATGGCTGACGGAGAGTTCGGATACGGATATTCACGCTCGCTGCAGGAACTTGCGGAACTATGGGACGAAGATGACATGATGACCTTTCAGATAAACAATGTCATAGAATCCACGAAGGACTGGGGTACTATGCCGGGAAAGATGCAGCAGATGCTCAAGGCATCCCTCAAGGCAAAGATCGACTGGCGCAAGGTTCTTTCAGGATTTCGTGCAAGCATATTGACTTCAGAGAGAAAGCTGACGAGGATGCGCCCAAGCCGAAGGTCCGGATTCCAGCAGATGGGGAGCATAAGGAGGTTCAATACCAGACTTCTGGTTGCAGTGGATGTGTCCGGGTCTGTGAGCGACAAGTCTGTCTCGGATTTCTATGGTGTTGTGAACAGCGCATTCCGTTACGGTTTCGAGTCGGTGGATGTGCTTCAGTTTGACCAGGGAGTCCGTTCGGTCATAAGTCTGACCAAGGCGGTGAAGGATTTTGCCGTCTGCGGCAGGGGAGGAACCTCGTTCCAGGAGCCGGTGGACTATGCTTATGAAAACGGATACGAAGGTCTTGTCATACTGACAGACGGATGCGCACCTCAGCCGAAAATGCCTGAAGCCATGAGGACGAGAATACTATGGGTATGTGTTGACCGCGAGTCTTACGACGAGCATAGAGGCTGGATGTCGAAGTCCGGCCGCGTCTGCATGATGCAGTTACGGAAATGATGCCGATCAAGGATGAAAATATGAAGACGGACTATGAATATATAAGAGCCGGTGTCAATGAGGCAGGAAGTGTGATGCTGGCATATATGGAAAGGGGAGAGCAGTTGTCGATGGATGCCCGAAGGCAGCTTGCCCTGGACAAGATCGAGAATACATTTCTGGGAGAACATGGATACAGGTTTGCCAGCAGGATGACAAAAAGCGGCAGGACCATGTATGAGGAACTTCTGGAAAGGATTATGCCGGAACTGACAGAACGTCTTGAAGGCCTTCCCCTCAAGGTGAAGAAGATGCTTATGAAGAGGGCTGTGAACAAGCAGACAGCCGAGGCCCTGATAACGAACTACCTTGCCGATTCGGGCCTGAAGTACAGTCTTGACATGCAGACCCATCGTGCTGCAGTCAGGGTGGAACTCAACAAGAAGAAGTCAGCGAAATTCTATATCTATTACAAGAGGATGTATGACGAGCTGGAGAAACTCGTCCCTGCCGTCGAATCCCTGAACGACATCATCGACTCATTCAGTTATTTCTTCAAGGTCTATTAAGCCTTTTTCCGGATAAGGTTCAGGCCGTCCCGAAGCGGAAGAATGACTGATTCCACGCGTGGATCGGCAGATACCAAATCGTTGAACGCCGCGATTCCGAGGGTCTGCTTGTCCTGTGGAAGAGGATCCTGACAGACTTTTCCGTCCCACAGCACATTGTCAGCGAGAATCAGTCCTCCCGGACGCACCATGTCGAAGATCAGTTCATAGTACTCGCAGTACTCACGCTTGTTGGCATCCATATACACGAGGTCATACTCCCGTCCTTCTTCTCTGAATCTGCGGAGGGTCTCCTTGCAGTCTCCGATATGGAGGTCAATGACAGCAGACAGCCCGGCGCGTTCGAATCCTTCGAGTATGAGGTCTTCTAATTCGTCGTTTATCTCAAGGGTGTCCAGGTGGCCGCCTTCCGGCATTGCGCCGGCCAGACATATTGCCGAATAGCCGGTGAATGTGCCCAGCTCGAGGATGCGCGAAGCTCCGCTGGTCTGTACCAGCATGCGCATTATCTGGCCCTGTACGGCTCCGGACAGCATCCGGGCATGATTGGTTCTGATATGTGTCTGCTTCTCCACCCATGACAACGCTTCGCTCTGCGCAGTCGCATGATTCTTTATGTACTGATATATCTTCTCCATTTCAAACTATATGTAAATAAGTATGGACATTCTGTCAAGATCGAAGACGGTCCTGGCCATGTCCTGGATGTCAGACGCTGTAATCGAATCGACCAGTTCCTTGGTCTTTCTGTCGCCTGTTATTTCTCCGTATGCCAGAAGTCCCTTTCCCATAGACAGGCACTGCGTCTCGCCGTTGTCACTGCTGATCGCAAGCTGTCCCATGAGCTGTTTCTTCGCTGCCTTGAGCCTGCGCTCTGACATAGGATTATCCTGAAGCTTCCTGATTTCCTTCCGGACAGTTTCAAGACATTTCTCGAGGTTATGCTTGTCGCATCCGAGGCTTATGGCAACCATTCCAGTATCTGAATATTGGGTGTAGCCGCATTCCACTCCATATACCCATCCGTTCTTCTCCCTTAACACATAGTTCAGGACCGAGTTGCTGGCAGGACCTCCGAGTATGTTGCACAGAAGAACTGTCGCCAGTCTCTCCCTCTCCTGATAAAGAGACGGGGCAAGACCTCCGATGACGCAGTTCGCCTGATGGTTACGCTTGTTCATGGTCTTGTCGAAACGGACGCTTCCTGTCCATGGCTCCGGATGGCTTTCAGTCATGCCGGTCGAAGCTGCGGCGTCTGCGAAGAACTTTCCGGCAAGCTTCAGCACATCCCTTTCCATCTTCTTCTCGTCGATGTCTGCAACTATAGTGAATGCCATCTTTTCCGGACGGAATTTCTCCCTCACGAATCTGATAAGTTCGTCATGGGTGATCTTCTTTACTGAAGCGGCCGTGCCGAGTATGGGACCACTCAAAGGATGCCCTTCGAACAGCATCTCTTCAAACCTGTCATAGATGTCTTCTGACGGAGTATCCTTGTAGGAGTGGATCTCGTCTATGACGACACCTTTTTCTGTATTGATCTCATGCTCCGGAAATGTAGGGCATGTGGCAAGTTCGAACAGAAGGGAAGCCGCCTTAGGCAGGTCTTCCTTGAGTACTGTAGCGTGGAATACGATCTCCTCCTTTGTAGTGAATGCGTTCAGTTCTCCTCCGAGCCTGTCCAGATAACCGTTTATCACGGACGCACTCCTGTGTTCCGTACCTTTGAATATGGTGTGCTCCACAAAATGGGCTATTCCGCTGTGGAATCCTTCTTCGTCACGAGTGCCGCATCTTATGCTGAGTGCGCAGTAGCCGACGGATGATCCGCTCCTTTTTACCGCATACTGCAATCCGTTTTCTGTTCTTCCGCTTATCATCCTATCTTACTGCATGAATGCGTTTAAGGTCATCCTTCAGGAATCCTGCACCTGCCTTTGCACTTATTCTGTGCCTCTTGTAATAATAAAGCTTATGGGTCTGTGTGTCTATCAGCATCTTGTAGCAGAAGGCTCCGGGCTGAGGATCAAAAGGTGCCACCACATAGCTTACGATCGTGTTTTCTGCATTGTCCAGCATCAGTCCGTCCACTTCCTCTTCATCAGCCACAGTTATGTCTTCGTCCAGCCTTATTGTTCCGTCTTCCAGAGCCCCGGATGGTATTGCAAGGTCATCCCGTGACAATACTATATGCATGTCATCGGAATGCATGATGTTTCCGGAGTAGTTGCCGAGTCCTCCGTATGCGTTGGAGTCCTTTTCCATCGCATCCAGGGTATAGCCCTGTATTATGTCCAGAAAGGCAGGCAGGAAAACGATTTCCCTTCCTGAAGGGAACTGGGCGGATGCAATAGGCATGGACACCACCTCAAGCATGCCGTCAATCCCTTCTTCTGCACCATTACCTCCCTTTACAAGGGTTAGGAACTGGATTGTAGGCCTTGTGTCCTTCTTGAACTGTCCGTTCGTTATGATGAGGAAGTAATAATCCTCGCTGTCCTTCATTCCGTTGAACTCATCAAGAGTGCAGAATTCATATGGAGAAATCCTCCATCTGGCAGTGACCTCGTCCTTAAGGGCGCTGTCCATGAATTCATTGCCTGAAAGCACTACCTTGGTGATCTTCTGTGTGAAGTCTCCTAACTTCACTTTCTTTGTGGTGATCTGGGCCTGCCCCCATGCCAGTACCGGCAGCAGGGCATATATGACTATTGCGACTACTTTTTTCATCATTAGACTTCTCCTATGTGGATTCTGGTGCAAAGTTAACAAAAAAGATGCTATCTTTGTAAGTTGACGAAAGACCGTTTTATGAGTCAGTATATAGTATCGGCAAGAAAGTACAGACCTGATTCCTTCGGGACCCTCATCGGTCAGGACAATATAGCGCAGACCCTCAAGAATTCGATCCTGAGAGGTCAGCTGGCACATGCATACCTTTTCTGCGGCCCCCGTGGAGTAGGAAAGACAACCACAGCCCGCATCTTTGCGAAGATGATCAACTGTTCCAGTCCTTCGGAGGATATGGAACCATGCGGACAGTGTGAGTCATGTCTTTCATTCGCTGAAGGACGTTCATATTGTATCCACGAGCTTGACGCGGCGTCAAACAACGGTGTCGAGGACATCAAGACACTGATGGACCAGGTGCGCATCCCTCCGCAGGTCGGAAAGTACAGCGTATACATCATAGATGAGGTCCATATGCTTTCTCAGGCTGCGTTCAACGCATTCCTCAAGACTCTTGAGGAACCGCCTGCACACGCTATATTCATTCTTGCCACTACTGAAAAGCATAAGATCCTTCCGACCATCCTGTCGCGATGCCAGACATATGACTTCAACAGGATAACAGTCGACAACATAGTGAAGAATCTCCGCATGGTCGCTTCCAGCGAGGGAGTCAGCATTGATGACGAGTCTCTGCATGTGATCGCACATAAGGCGGATGGAGCGATGCGTGACGCATTGACCATATTCGACCAGACAGTCGCGTTCTGCGGTACTGATGTAAAGTATCAGGACGTGCTCCGCAATCTCAACGTGCTGGATTATGAGTACAGCTTCTCATTGGTGGATGCATTCCTTGCCGGTGACTATCCGAAGGCTCTGGTTACGTTTGACGAGGTGCTTACCAAGGGTTTCAACGCACTTCATTTCGTTGCTGCACTTTCGTCGCATCTCCGTGATCTTGTCGTAAGCAAGAGCGGTGGTCTTGATGCGCTTCTTGAGCTCCCGGAATCTTTGAAGAAGAGATACAAGGAGCAGGCTGAGCGCTGCCCTCTGCAGTTCCTGTATGAGGGATTGTCGATAACCACCCAATGTGAATCAGGTTACAGGGCAAGCGTGAATCCTCGTCTGCACATCGAGTTTGCCCTTATGCGCCTTGCCTTCATAGTCTCGAAGCCGGCAGTCACGACATCGGTGCCGGGAGTGAAGGCTCCGGCCGCTTCCGCTGCTGCAGCCTCAGCTCCGACCCCAGTCGCCACATCGGCCGGAGGCGAAGCCCAGGTGGAGAAATCCCCTCGCGAGCGCCGTTCACGCGCTGCGCGCGCCGGCATGTCCTTGAAGTCTGTGATGGAAGACTCCCAGACAGTTGCATCGACGCCTTCTGAAGACAATGCTGCTCCGGCAGACGATGTACTGAAGAAGAAATGGCCGGAACTTGCAGGACTTTACGGTGACAAGCCTCGTCTTGCAAGCATGCTTACCACCACAAGGCTGGACATTACTGAGTCCGAAGGTTTCAAGACAGTGACCTTCTGTGTGGTGAACGATGCACAGAAGGATTGGGTGGAATCAAAGCTCCTGCATGAACTTGAAGGAAATTTCCGTAAGGTCGTGGGATCGGCGAAGGTATATCTGCGTGTGACTGTGGCTCCTGATGATGCTCCGCAGGAGAAGAAGATATACATGCCGAGCGATCAGGCTGCTGAACTTATGAAAGAGAACGAACAGGTCAAGAACCTTGTGAAGGACCTGGAACTGGATATAAAGTAGAAAGAAGATGAAGTTACGTTGCGAGAACCTTGTTAAGAAATATGGCCCCAGAACTGTCGTCAAGGGCGTGTCTATGGAAGTCAATCAAGGTGAGATCGTGGGATTCCTGGGTCCTAACGGAGCCGGAAAGACCACAAGTTTCTATATGATAACAGGACTTATCGTCCCTAATGACGGTAGGATTTTCCTTGATGATGAAGAGATAACCGGCCTTCCGATGTTCAAGAGGGCTCAGAAGGGCGTGGGTTATCTTGCACAGGAGGCATCCGTCTTCCGTCACATGTCTGTAGAGGACAACATCATGTCGGTCATGGAGATGTCGAAGCAGTTCACCAAGGAAGAACGCAAGCAGCGTCTTGAGGACCTTCTGGACGAGTTCAATCTCCATAAGGTGCGCAAGAGCAAGGGAATCCAGCTGTCGGGAGGTGAGCGACGCCGTTGTGAGATCGCACGTGCCCTCGCCATCGATCCGAAGTTTATCCTGCTTGACGAGCCGTTTGCCGGTGTGGACCCGATTGCCGTGGAGGATATCCAGTATATCATTGCAAAGCTGAAGTACAAGAACATCGGAGTTATCATCACCGACCACAATGTGGGTGAGACACTGGCCATCATTGACCGCGCATATCTCCTTTATGAAGGATCCATCCTTCAGAGCGGCACTCCGGAGGCTCTCGCGGCTGACGATGAGGTGCGTACCAAGTACCTTGGTTCGACCTTCACGCTCAAACGATCCGCCGCCTTCCTCCGCGCCGAAAAGGGAGGACCGCAGCGAATCAACACTCAGGAAGAGCACGATGCCGCTGTAATTCAGAACGATAAATCATCTGTCCCGGAAGAGTGAAGTGTTTTTTCCGGGAGAAGTCCGAAAATTCAGTCAAAAGCCGTAAAATGATGATGCGACCCGGAAAATCACTACGATTCTTCCGGGTCGCATCATATGTAGGACAGATATAACGGCAACGGAGGCTGTCTGTTCAAGGCGACATTGGCTCCCGAAAAGGGAGGGACCCGCTAGTGGGGAGGATCGCCGGAACAAACAGCCTCCGTTGTTGCGTCAGATTGATTACTTCACACGCTCGCCGTATGAACGGTCAGTAGTGTTGACGCGGATTCTCTCACCGATGTTGATGAAGAGAGGTGCCATGATGATGGCTCC
>JAZNAW010000122.1:0-5924 GCA_045586745.1 Candidatus Cryptobacteroides sp. | reverse complement strand
GATAGTGTCGGTAATAGATTACGTCGTGCCGATGTATTTCACCAAACTTACAGGAGGAAGCAAATATGCTGAAAGAGGAGCCATTGTCGGACTTATCGCAGGAATAATCCTGACCCCTGTCGGAATGATTCTCGGATCGTTTCTCGGCGCCTTCCTGTTCGAACTCTATTACACCCGTAAGGGTGCTACGCAAGCCCTCAAGGCTGCCATAGGTTCGTTCCTTGGATTCATCACAGGCACAGGTCTCAAGACCATAGTCGCCGTGCTTATCCTCTGGAGGATACTTGTTTTCGCGTTCTAGTATATACGCCCCAGTTTCAATGAGTCGGGAATGGAAACCTTGTAGTATACGGATCCATACCCTGCCCAGTATCCGAGACCGCCTTTGATATTGGACCGTATATCTGTTGATACCTGGAATATGGGATTGGTGGTGAGGGATTGTATTTCCTCAAAATCATTCCAATATGCCCAGGCTTCCTTGTCCAAGGTACAGAATCTTACCGATATGAAATCCTCGGCAGTGAAATAGGAGTTCGTCCTGTTGTCCATTATTCCTGAGCCATTGTTTATAGGGATTTCATTGATTCCTTCGTCCAGTATTTCGTCGTCGGTCAGTCCCAGGAATGAAGAAACATATATCTTATCCTTGTTCCTGACCTTTGTGAAGACCTTGTAATAATCTTTTGTCGACGGATTATCCTTGAGCCCACCTGTCAGATAGAAGGATTCGTCATTATCGTTTGCCTTTCTTACCTTGATGTATTCAAGATTCTTATGTGGAGGGATTGTAGTTGATGCTGTGAGTGTGCGTCCGCTGTATTCAACCTTCAGTTTATATGTATTGCCTGCTTTTCCCTTAATGAAGGATGAGGTGTAGATGTATGGCGGAAAATAATCGTTGTTCTTCAGACCGGTAAGAACTATTTCCTGATTATTCTCATATATTGTGACCTTTGCCCAGTTCACGACATATTTGTCAAGATCCGAGATATCGGACACTGATTCAGTCACAGGAACAGTTGTAGTTACCATGACGACAGGAGAACCTCCCTCTTCTATCCACCCTTCCACTACAATCTGGGGAGGGGATTCGGGCAGAATCACACTGTAATCACAGCCAGTTGCCATGAATACAAGGGTCAATATGGAAAAAAGCTTCTTCATTGTCAGAATTTGTGGAAATAACTTATTGAAGGAACCCATCGCAGGAAGAACACCATTTTGTCATATACGTATTTTCCGTTCTTTAGAAAGAGTCTGTACATCACGTCGTTCTGTCTTCCTAAGACATTGTATAGAGACACATTTATACCGCTTTCCTGTCTCTCATTCTTCACTATGGAAAATGTGACGGACAGGTCCATCCTGATATAAGGTCTCATCCTGCATGCATTATGTTCTCCGGGTTTGGATATTATCTGTCCTGCAGAGATGTAATAATATTCTGGTGCGGTGAACGGGATTCCGCTTGCATATACGAATGTTCCGGAGAAGTTCCATCTGTCCATCTGGTAGGAACATACGGCATTGAGTTCATGTATACGTTCGTGATTTGCAGGATATATGCCGGAATAATCCTGATTGTCGAACCTTCTGAGCGCCCTGCCGAGGGAGTAGCTTACCCATCCTGTGAATTTTCCTGTCTTTTTATGAGCCATGAAGTTCAGTCCATAGTTCCAACCGTCGCCTTTGAGAAGATATCTGTCGAGATCGTAGTTTGAATTGAAGAAGTCAAACATGTCTCCCTTATATTCTATCTGGTTGTAAAGCCTTTTATAATAGGCGTTCATGGATAAGTTCAATGCATCGCGAAACAGGTTGATGTCATAGGATATGTCAGCTTGCTGTGAGTGTTGTGGAAGGCTGTGTCTGCCTGCTGCGAACCAGAATTCAATAGGAAGTCCGATGTTGGATAATCCTGCCTGAAACAGATACTGACGGCGCATCCCGTACGATGCCGTCACCTTTCCCAGCCTGTAGGCGTTGTATGACACGGAAATGTCAGGCAATAATGAAAGATCGTATTTCTTTTCTGGGCTCAGATAAAAAGAACTTCTGACACCGGCGTTCAGATCCCATCTGTCGTTGAATGTCTTTCTATATCCGAATGATATGGAACTTTCCAGAGACATCTGTCTTTCCGGACTCTGAGGTATCGTTCCGTATAGTCCCTCTGACTTCGGATTCTGAGGAACGATATCGTGCAGACTCACCTCGGCGCTCCATCTGAATTCCCGCCATTCTGCCAATCCTTTATATCCGCTGGTATTTATGAAGGAATCGAGTTCCAGAGTGGAATTATTCTGAGACATCAGCCCATCAGACCGGTACCCCGAAACAAATAATGTATGGCGATGCGTCAGTTCCGGGTTTCTGTGTTCCCAATGTACTGCTCCAGAGTAATTTCTCCACCATAGGTCCAGGTTGACATTGAACTTCTGTTCAGAAACCAAGGCCTTGTCCTGTCCGAAATAGCCTTCAACCCATATCTTGTCTTTGTCAGAAGGCGTGAACATCCAGCTGAGGTTGTAGTCTCCGAATCCATACCTGATGGGACTTCCTTCAATCTTGAGCCATCGTTTGTACAGAAGGTTCATATAGGACCCTCTGGCGGAAATTCTCAGATGTGATCTTTTACCCAACTTCAGTCCCAAGGTACCTTGAGAAGACATTATGCCTATGGATATATCCCCTGTCAGACTTTTCTGTAATGTGTCAGGAAGCTCCATGCGGATAGTTCCGCCCAGTCTGTTGCCTTCTGACATGCGCGAAAAGGACATGTGGGTATAATGTGACGGATTGAAGATGGAAAAGAATCCGAACAGATGATTTACTCCATAGATGGGCACTCCTGCCAGGGATATGTCGTTATGAGCATTGTCACATCCCTGAATATGTATCCCCGAATCATATTCGGAGCCGGTCTGCACGCCCGGGAGATTCTTTATGAATCTGACAGGATCGGTGTTTCCAAGGATTTTAGGCATTGACTGAAGCATGTTGATGTCAATATCAGTGACATATGGGTTCAGCCGCCTTATTGTAGAGGAATGTTTCTGTATTGACAGGGTTGTACTGTCGATGAGATAATGTAAAGAATCTGTTTGCGCCCCTGCCTCATGGCCTGTCAGAGCCATGATAGTCAGCGACGCAAACAGTATCAGCACTATTCTATGTAACTGCTTATGCAAGTCTAGAGTTCAAAGCCGAATACATCTGCAAACGACTCACAGAATTCATAGAAACTGTCAACAAGATCTCCGAATGCGTTTTCTGTGAAGAACTCCTCGATCTTGTACTTGGATCCGTCTTCGAACACAATGATAGGAATGATATCGTAGTATACATAGTCATCATACCTGTCTTCATAAGTCTCCAGATCGAATGCTATGGATGCCTGTTTCACATCAGTACCGTCATAGTATACGTTGATATTGATCTTTGTATTGAAATTGTCGAGGTGTCTCTTTGCTTCTGACACGCTGGCACTGCTTCCGGAGTAAAGGGCATCCCACATCTGTTCGATCGATTCTGTCGCCTCGACAGCGTTGCTGCATGAGCCTTTGGCCTGAATCTCACCGATGATATCCATGCTTAAGTCGATGTTACTTGCCTTGTTCACTACGAAATAAGTGTATGATCCGCTTCCGTATTCGTCCTCCCAGGTCTCCTCATTGATGCTGAACTTTACGTCAGCTGATGCTGATGTGCTGAACAGGCTCTCACCACCCTTCTTAAGATTTCCATTGATTGCAGCCTTACCGGTTGTACCATCGTACGATATCTTTTCAGATACGATTTCATAACCGTTGATCGATACGGTAGTCTTGACAGAGAAACTGTCAGTAGTGATGTCCACACCGTCCTTTGAGAATGAAGGCGTGAAATTCATTTTGACTGTGGCAAGTGGGGATCCATTCTCTTTAAGGGCGATTTCTATCTGTTCAGGAACACCTATCTTGAAGTTTACAGTAACGATGTCCTCTCTATCAATATCACCCTCTGTCTCGATCCACTCATCTGTTTCAGGGTCATAATAGCCCGAAGCTGTCCAAGAGTCTTTACTCTCCCAGACATATATGGCTTCTGTAACTTTTCCGGAACTTGTTATTTCTGCTTCATAAGTCTTTCCTTTAAGGGTGAATACCGCTTTGGTGCCGCCCTTGTACTCGGAGAAGACCACTCCGTCTTCAGTGCATGTGAAGAGTCCGGTATGGTTGGACATCAGGATGACAATGTCTTCCGTCCATGTGGTTGTATACTTGTTTCCCTTGATCGTCAGCTTGCTGTCTTCATTGTACGCCTCACGGATTTCCGTTTCAAACCAGTCTTCCATGGTTCCCCAGTCATAATCTTCTGAAGCATAGATCGAATTTGCAAAATCATCGACAAGTCTAGAATAAGATTCCCACTCTGAAGCAGGTATCTTGTCCATAAGCTTCTGTCCCACAGAAGCAAGTTTTTCCTTCTGCTCGCTTGGTTGGAGAGGAGCAGAACCAGGATTTGGAGTCGGATCTGGATCTGGATCAGGTTCGTCGCAGACACATGGGTCTTCTCCGCATTTGTCACAGACTTCTTCGTCCGGGTCTGTCAGTTTGCCAAGTTCATCACATGCTGTGAATGAAATAGCAGCAAAAGCAAGCATCAACGCCCAAAGTAACTTCTTCATAGTATTTTGATTTTAAATGAGATTGCTATAAGATAAGACAAAGATGCAAAACTTTTTTCATATATTGTTTTGAATCTTCTGAAAAATTCAATGTTTTATATCTCAGTTCTTTGGCAGGAAGCCTTTCTCGATAAGTTTCTCTGCAATCTGGACTGCGTTTGTTGCAGCTCCCTTGCGGAGGTTGTCGGCTACGCACCAGAAGTTGAGTCCGGACTTCACTGAAGGGTCCTTGCGGAAGCGTCCCACGAACACATCGTTCTTGCCCCATGCGTAGAGCGGCATAGGATACACATTGTTTGCAGGGTCATCCTGAAGGGTTACGCCAGGGGTGTTCTGCATGAGTGTGCGGACCTCCTCAAGTGTGAATTCCTTCTCAAACTCAAGGTTGATTGACTCCGAGTGACCGCCCTGAACCGGTACGCGTACTGTGGTAGGGGATACTCCGATGCTGTCATCAGCGAAGATCTTATGAGTCTCGTTCACCATCTTCATCTCTTCCTTGGTGTATCCTGTCTCAAGGAAGGAGTCGATGTGAGGAAGTATGTTCTGGTCGATAGGGTGCGGATAGACGGCAGGATACTCGCCCCATACCCCGCCTGCACGCTCTGCTGTCATCTGGTCCATGGCCTTGTATCCTGTTCCTGTCACCGACTGATATGTGGAAACGACGATTCTCTTGATTGTAAACGCCTTGTGGAGCGGCCACAACGGGAGAAGCATCTGGATAGTCGAACAGTTAGGGTTGGCGATGATGTAGTCAGACTCTTCGAGCACATCTCCGTTGATTTCAGGAACGACGAGCTTCTTGGTCGGGTCCATACGCCACTGCGATGAGTTGTCCACTACACGGGTTCCGACTTCCGCAAACTTTGGAGCAAGCTCTGCCGATGTGCTTCCGCCTGCAGAGAAGAGCGCGAGGTCAGGGCGTGCTGCGATAGCATCCTCTGCGCTTACCACTGTCCATTCCCTGCCCTGGAATGTGATCTTTCTTCCGACCGACTTTGCTGAAGCTACGGGAAGGAGCTCCGTTACAGGAAAGTTCCTCTCAGCGAGGACTTCCAGCATTCTTGTGCCAACCAGTCCTGTGGCACCTACTACTGCTACTTTCATATTTTCTATCGTTGTTTATTTGATTGTCTTTTGTCAACTCTGTGTTTTAATGGAGGTCGTACATAAATATGAAAATATGTTTACGTTACCCACCTTCTAAATCCTCCTCCTCGGGAGGAGGACTTGCTATCGCTTCGCTCAA
>JAZNAW010000121.1:0-6371 GCA_045586745.1 Candidatus Cryptobacteroides sp. | reverse complement strand
GGTCGCAGTTTCCGCAACAAGACTCCGATCACCCAATGGCAGAATATCCTGGAAAGCGGCTTCATCAGAATTCACCGATCATACCTCGCCAATGGTTCATTCATAACATCATACGACAACGAATCCGTAACTGTGAATGAAGAAAAACTCCCGATCTCAAGAAAGAACCGGGAGGAAGTCATCAGGATGATTGTCAGAGAGATCGGACTACAGGATCAGTAAAGGAAACTGTCGGAAATTCATTGAAACAGATAGTCAATTTATCTCCCAAAGCCAGTTCCCGATAGAACCAAATGTATATGGTTCCGTCAGCAGCAATGCTTTTAAGCGAAACCTGCAAAGATGAGTATTTAGTGTCAATGAATATTCCTGCACCTTCTGGCAATCCACCTCGAACAGTTTTACCATCAAATTCCAATTCAAATCCCTTGAGAGACTTATATCCTTTATAGTCGATACTGCAAGTCGGATACTCAGGTTCAATGAAATCTTGCTTTATTGGTCTGCCAACAGGTCTGTCTCCTTTGTATGAAAGTCTGATCGGAGATGACGGAGCATTGAATTCTGAATATGTAACTTCATAGATATCTCCCTGATTCAGCGGCCCCGATGCATATAGATACCTGTCGCCTGTGGCATACTCCGTAACGGTTGCATATAGGTCTGAAAGTGTGACCTTGTCATTGTCGACATGATTGAACATAACCAGAAGCAGACCATCATCTGCTCCGATTCTCAATGGTTCTCCACCGTTTTTAATGATTTCGAGTCCTTTCATCATTTCGTCTTATTAATCAATTGATCGGATTTTCATATGAAATTTCAACTACGACATCTTCTCCTTTAATACTTTTAGGTACATCATATGCGATACACCAAGGCAAAACTACGCAGGAATAATTCTGCATGACAGTTATGTTGAAATAATATTTATCTTCGACAATATCGAGATTCTTGACTACTTCATGTATCCCGTAATTTGACTCGCCATAAATCAAAAGCATATTTCTTTTTGAGAAATCAACCTTTCCTAAATAATAGGCCACTTCCTCTGCAAGGATATCTTGTAACTGTTCTTCATTGCTTACAATAATAAAAGAGCCGTCAGGCATAACTTTGTGAGTATAGAATCCATCAATACTGATCGGATCATAGGAGGCATCTTTGTAATTGCTTTTATCGCATGAAAGCAGAGTACAAAAGAAAAATACCAGCGCAAATAATCTAAAGTAAGGTTTCATAGCAGTTTTTTTCAAAGATAATCAAAATAAGCAGATGCAACCCAGTTGATTATTTATAATCTATATGATTATAAATAATATCCCTCGTTTCCGGTATCGGCGGACGTAGATGCTCTCCAAAATCCACTATGACTCCGTCCTTGTCAATCAGGATATAGAACGGAATTCCTGCGCCGAGATGAAGGATAGGATCGAGTCCTAATCTCTGCTCATCAGTCAGATGATATGTTTCAATGTCAAGTGAATTTACACCATCTATTCCTTGATCTATGTAGAAGTTCACGATACGCAAAGGCTTGCCTTGATAAGCCGCTGCAAGTTCCTGAAGATATGGAAGCTCTTGCTTAGTGCCGGGACACCATGTTGCTCCGATGTTGACATAGATTACTTTATCTTCATTCTTTGCAATTATCGATCGAAGCAGAGCAAGGCCTTCATTTGGTTTGATATTAGCCATCTGGCCCTCACGATGCTTATCTGCATTGAGGATGGCATCAGAAAGAAGCTTCGGATTCTGCTGGAACGACTTCTTAAGCGCATACCTGTCTCTGGTATTGAGTTTAAGAAGCGGAAATGTCACTGTCTCATTGAACTCATTGAAATATTTTTCAAAGCTTTCTACATCATTGGCCTTCAGCAACTGGTTATAGAAATGAGTCGTAAGCATCTGACGTAGCATCTTATTTTTTGTGGCCTTGTTCATGAACTTGACAAGAGAAGGATAGTCCTTCATCAGTCGCTCATATTCTTCAAGGCCTTCTTTCGCCAGCAGCCAGTAGCCGATATTCGAGGACAGCTCGAAAAGGTTGCTATTCACATAGTCCGGATCGAACAGATGCTCGGCATCCTTCACTTTGAAATACTTTGAAAGTGGCTCACCGTTCTCAATATTGTAGTACATCAGGCCTTGAAGCAGTTTGGAATAATAGTCTGCCTCGATTTCCTTGCGACACAGGATTGCCAGCCTTTCAACCACTTACCGTAAATCGCCTGTGCCAGATGACACAGGCGATTATATATAAAGTGTTACAAGCCAATGTTTTAGATGGCACCTTTTCTATTTGGAAATCATGTTCTTCAAGTCTGCGAGTGAAATCTTTCCCTCTTTTCCAGTCAGTTTATTGAATTAGGTCATATAAGCATCATTTCTTTTCAAGATCCATAAGTTCCTGTACCGTAAAATGGCCGTACAGGCTGTTCAGGGAGTAGATGGCAGGATTGTAAATCACAAGCTCATCGACCGTATCGGGACCGGTCTTATGGATATATACATTTACATCACCGTTCTTTGACGGCTGCTTGCCATAGTATTCATAAGACTTCAATGCATCGGAAAGGTCCCTGGCAAACATCTGCCGGACATTCTGTGACGCATTTCCCATCTTGAGGATGTACAGTTCGTCCACATCCGGGGCTATCGGGGCCACCTGTGTCGATTTGAGCGCACGCCGGGCAAAGGTCATACTCATACCTTTAGCGATGAAATTACGTGCTCCATCCGCATCCTCATATTTCAATACGATCTTCTCGACCGGAGTCTGGGCCTGGAGTCCTGTCGTCAGAAAAGTCATAAGGGTCACAACAAACAATAATCTCCTTAACATAAACATCCCGGCTGCAGACTAGACCGCAGCCGGGATGTCATTTTCATTAATCGTACCGAAGCGGATTATTACTTCTCCTTCTTCCAGAGTTTTGACATATCCTCGAGGGTCTTGCCCTTTGTCTCAGGAACAAGTCTCCATACGAAGAGTGCAGCAAGAACACAGATCACACCATAGAGACCATATGTAAATGCATGTCCGAAGTTCTCTCCCATTGAGCCGAGGCTCATGTTGTACATAGGGAGGAATGTAGAAGAAACGATGAAATTGAATATCCACTGGAATGCAACAGCGATGGCTACAGCAGCTCCACGGATGGTGTTAGGGAAGATCTCAGAGATAAGCACCCAGCAGATAGGGCCCCAGCTGAACATGAATGAAGCACTGTAGACCATGATGCTGATAACAGCCACCACTGGAGGGAGAGCAGCAGAAACACTTGTCACAGCCACACCTGCAGCACCGAGAGCCATACCGAGCGAGCCTACAATAAGGAGAGGCTTACGTCCGATCTTCTCTACAGTGAAGATTGCGATAAGGGTGAATGTGATGTTCACGATACCCATAAGGACAGTCTGCATCATAGGGTTGCCCATACCGAGCGATTCGAAAATACGAGGCGCGAAATAAAGTACGGCATTGATACCCACAGCCTGCTGGAATACGCTGAGCATGATACCTACGAAGATCACAAGCCAGCCGTAAGTGAAGAGTTTCTCTGTCTTCTCTGTAACAGTAGCCTTGATGTCAGCAAGAATTGTCTGAGCCTTGCTCTGACCGTTGATCTTAGAGAGGATATAGAGAGCCTGATCGTCTTTTCCTACCATTGCGAGATAACGTGGAGTCTCCGGAACAAGGAAAAGAAGCAATGTGAAGAGTCCTGCAGGAACTGCTTCGCTGAGGAACATATATCTCCAGCCTGTTGCAATCATCCACTGAGCCTCACCTGGATTCATGATTTCATAGATACCGTTGGCCATCTTCTGGATTGCAGGAGTGATGTTGTCACCGAGAATAAGGAAGTTCACGAAGTAAACGACGAGCTGACCGAAGATTATGGCGAACTGGTTCCATGATACGAGGGTACCGCGGAGGTTGCTTGGAGCCACCTCGGCGATGTACATAGGGCAGATTGCAGACGCAAGACCTACACCCACACCACCAAGTACACGATAGAGGTTGAAAGCGATCAGAAGCGAGAAAGTAGGCTCACCCTTAGGGAAGAAAAGGAATTCCGGGTTATATGATCCGAGAGCAGAAAGGAAGAAGAACACACCTGCCATGATGAGGGATTTCCTACGGCCCATTCTGGACGCACAGACACCTGAAATCGCAGCACCGATGATACATCCGAGCAACGCACTTGAAGATGTGATTCCATGGAGGAAGTCAGTATAGACGAAATCCTTTGCACCGATAAAGAAGGCCTGGAGACCTTTTTCCGCTCCGGAGATCACTGCTGTATCATATCCGAACAGAAGACCTCCGATCACAGCTACGAGAACTATCGAAAACAGATAGCTCTTGCTGCCTTTGTCATTATTGTTAGTCATAGTTATCCGGTTTGTATTATAAAAAGATTCTTCGCTTCGCTCAGAATCACATGAAGCCCATGTAACCCAAGCTGCGCGAAGAATCTGTTTCAGTTAAAGACTAGCAATACATGTTGAGGATAGCCTCGTAAAGCTCCTGCTTTCCAGAAGTCTGCTTAGGCTCGTCAACTTCCTTACCGTAAGCGTAAACGTCCTCGAGAGTAAGCTTGCCTTCCTCGAACTCCTTACCCTTACCTGAATCGAATGAAGCATAACGCTCAGCAAGCATCTTCTTGTATGGGCTCTCCTCGAGAAGAGCAGCAGCGCTCTCAAGAGCACGTGCCATTGCGTCCATACCAGCGATGTGTGCGATGAAGATGTCCTCGAGGTCAGTAGAGTTACGACGAGTCTTAGCGTCGAAGTTAGTACCACCGTTTCCGAGTCCGCCACCACGGATGATCTGCATCATAGCCTGAGTGAGCTCGTAGTTGTCAATAGGGAACTGGTCAGTATCCCAACCGTTCTGGTAGTCACCACGGTTAGCGTCGATTGAACCGAGCATATCGTTGTCAACTGCAACAGCAAGCTCATGCTCGAATGTGTGACCTGCGAGAGTAGCATGGTTAACCTCGATGTTCACCTTGAAGTCCTTCTCAAGACCGTGTGCCTTAAGGAAGCCGATCACTGTTTCAGTGTCAACATCGTACTGATGCTTAGAAGGCTCCATTGGCTTAGGCTCGATGAGGAATGTTCCTGTGAAGCCCTTTGAACGAGCGTAGTCACGAGCGAGAGTAAGCATCTGTGCAAGGTGCTCCTTCTCTCTCTTCTGGTCTGTGTTGAGAAGGCTCATGTAACCCTCACGGCCACCCCAGAACACATAGTTCTGACCGCCGAGCTCGATAGTAGCGTCGATAGCGTTCTTGATCTGAACAGCAGCGCGAGCAACTACGTCGAAATCAGGGTTGGTAGCAGCACCGTTCATGTAACGCTTGTTACCGAATACGTTAGCTGTTCCCCAAAGAAGCTTGATACCAGTCTCAGCCTGCTTCTCCTTAAGATAAGCTACAACTGCCTTGAGGTTAGCCTCATACTCCTCAACGTTTGCACCCTCAGAAACGAGGTCAACATCGTGGAAGCAGTAGTACTCGATACCCATCTTCTGCATGAACTCGAAACCTGCGTCAACCTTAGCCTTAGCAACCTCTACCGGATCAGTAGCAACGTTCCAAGGGAAAGACTTTGTACCGCCACCGAACTGGTCAGCACCCTCTGCGCAGAGTGTGTGCCACCAAGCCATAGCGAACTTGAGCCACTCAGCCATAGTCTTGCCGAGGACTACCTTGTTTGCGTCATAATAACGGAAAGCCATTGGATTCTTGCTCTCCTTGCCTTCGAACTGGATCTTACCGATACCAGGGAAAAATTCTTTTGTTGCCATAATTTTAATGTGTAATAAAAAGTGTTAGTATGATTTGTTATTATTTTACAATCTTGACTTCCAAGTCTCGTATGCGTCAGCATAAGCCTGAGCGTCAGCTGCAGACGGCTCGATCACTGCGAGCTTCTCGAGAGTTGCGAATGCCTCGTTGTTGTCCTTGTAGATACCTGCTCCGATACCTGCACCCTTTGCAGCACCTACAGAACCGTCAGTGTCATAAAGGTCGATCACTGCGCCTGTAACGCCTGCGAGAGTGTCACGGAAGATTGGGCTGAGGAACATGTTAGCGTGACCAGCGTGGATCTTGCTTACGTTCATACCCATCTGCTCCATCACCTCGATACCGTACTTGAATGAGAATACGATACCCTCCTGAGCTGCGCGGAGAAGGTGTGACTTGTTGTGTACGTTGAAGTTTACTCCGTGGATAGAAGCACCGACCTCCTTATTCTCGAGCATACGCTCAGCACCGTTACCGAATGGAAGGATGCTTACGCCTGCGCTGCCGATAGGAGCCTGTGCAGCAACGTCGTTCATGTCTGCATATGAGATTCCC
>JAZNAW010000120.1:0-21522 GCA_045586745.1 Candidatus Cryptobacteroides sp. | reverse complement strand
TCCCTGCTGTCCATGTTCGAACTGCTGACATGGCGGTCGAACTCACTGTTGTTTGCGAAATAGTGCTTTGCACAAGGAACGGCCTTGAGATAGTCAGGATCATTGCCCATGAGTCCGCGTACGAAGGCTCCGGACATTACGGCAGAAAGATATGGATCCTCTCCGTAAGACTCACCCGTACGTCCCCATCTAGGGTCACGGATAGGTTCTACTACAGGAGACCAGAATGTAAGTCCCTTTGTTCCTGTCTGGAAAAATGCACGGGCCTCATCGGCAATCGCAGAAGCCTCTCTTTCGAGAAGTTCAGGGTCCCATGAAGATCCTGTGGCCACACTGTTAGGGTAAGAGGTAGGGCCCTGGAGGCCTACAGACGGATTTGCTCCGGCAAGCACTCCGTGAAGGGCCTCGCTCCAGACATTGTACTGACGTACGCCAAGTCTTGGAACTGCGGCCATGTTGTTGCCAAGGAGACTTTCCTTTTCTTCCAGAGTCAGTCTGGATACCAGATCGACAGCCCTTTCCTCGTAAGAGTAGTTGGTGTTCTGGTAGATCGGTGTCTTGTCATCAGTCACAAGCGGACTGATGAGCAAGAGCAGAAATGACAGAATGTTCATAATTTCGTTATAGTTTAGTGTTGTTGTTTTTCATCAGTTCAAATATACCGAAAAACCGAAATATGCATTTATGTTTATGAATCAAATTTTATAATAAATAGAAATTTTGTATATTGCCCTCTGAAATAACCTGACATATCAATTATGAAAAAGATCATTACATCTCTCTTTGTCCTGGTATTTGGCTCTATGAGCATGTTGAATGCCCAGGATATCTACACAAAGACCTTTTCCATGGAGGACGTGATTCCTAACGCTACAGGATGGTCATATTGGTTCATTCCTACCGGAAGCGTAGCGGATACCCTGAACGTTAAGATGTCATGCGTCAACGTCGGAACGGCATCACATTCTCCTCACAGGCACAACCATGATGAGTATTTCATACTGCTTGAAGGAGATGCGGTTTTCCATCTTAATGGAGTGGATACGGAAGTTCATGCCGGAGACGGATTCTATGCTCCGGGGGCAGGCAGCCACTCCCTTACCAGAAAATATCCGGACAAGCCGATACGCTATCTCATGTTCAACAGGGAGCCGAGAGGCGGTGTAAGGACTCCTTTCCCTTTCCTGATTGAAGATTACAAGGCGGAAGACTGCTGTTTTCCATATCAGGACAGGACATTCTGGTATCTTGATCCGAAGATGACCTTGGATGGACTGAATGTGAGATCCGTCAAGCTGAAAGGAAAGAAAGTCAACAGAGAGAAAGCTGATGACAGATATCTCGTTTATGTGATAATGGAAGGAACGGCTGATATCACCGTTGATGGACAGAATGTCCGTTTACCAGGCATGTCAGTATGTTATGTGCCCGCAGGATCTGCGAGCACAATAACATCTGCTGATTCGAAAATCATGAAATATCTTGCCGTGAGGATTCACTAGAATCACTGAACCATCTTCCAGGCTGAAGTTGTTGTGTAATACTTGGTGATCATATTAGGTACCTCCCATTCCGGAAGAGCGCCCTCTTCAAGATAGCGGAGGTAATTTTCCGTAACCTGGCCGAAGTGTGCTTCATGTCCCACTCTGTAGCTGTCAGGAATGACAACCTGCCATCCGTTTTCGATAGGATTGAGGCTGATTCCAGGATACTTGTCTGCCAATGCCTTGAAAGCATTCTGTACCTCAGATGTGTATGCTGCGTCCGCTTCACCTACTGGCTCGATATAGAGCTCAGGAGTAAAGTTCTGCTCAGCACCCTGACGGATCACGAGATTAGCTTTGCTTCCGCGCATGATGGAGTAATGTGTGTCTCCTCCGCCTACAGGTGGCTCAAAGTCCCACAATACCACTACCTTGGCACTTACCCCCTTGAGCTTGTAGTTGATCTCACCGTTTGCATTTACCTGCAGGACACCATCCTTCACGTCCTTCTGGAGGAATTCAGGATACTCGTCAAGACCTGTCGATGACTTGAACTGAGCCGGATTCACAGGTGTGCTCCAATGTCTTGCGGAAGTGATCTCCACATCGTCAGTGCTGAGGATCTGTTCAGGGAAGCATTCCCATTGAACAAGGTCCACAAGATGTACCATTACATCCGCAATACCCTCGCCCTGTTGCTCTACATCGTAGAACCAGCCCGGACGTGTAAGAGGAGATCCGGATACGTTCTTATAGAAATGATGGACGCTTTCCTTTGTGATTGCAGGGTTCTCCTCAGTTCCTTTTTCCTGTTCTCCATAGATGGCAGGAATCATGGACAACTCTCTCTGGAGAATAGTGGAAATTTCGAAGCGCTCTGTCATGATGTCATAAAGAAGAACACCGTTCTGTTCAGCAATTTCAAAACATTCCTTAAGCATTTCAAACTTGTCGGCATTGATTGCCATAGGTTTGTCTGCAAGAACATTGATACCAGCCTGAAGAGTCTTCTTTATATATTCTGTCTTCTTGGCATTGTTTCCGGCAGTTACCATCACATTACCCTTCTTCTCACTGAGCATCTTTTCAAGGTAATCTTCTCCGCGATAAATGACTTCATTCCATGCGGTAGGATTCTCTGCTCTAGTGTTGTATCCATCAATCTTCTTAAGGTGTTCCTCAAGTTCGGCACCATCCGGAGCATATACGTATACATCCTTTGATACCTGTGGATACTGGGTCTTCTGCACAAGTGCTGCGTGGAAATGACCCGGATCAAGCGTTACAAGCACGACCTGATCTTCGTTTGAATTTTTACATGACATCGCAAAAGCAACGATCACAAAAAAGGTCAGAAACTTTCTCATATTTATCATTTAACAGTTATAGTTGGCGGATATACAAAGTCTGTCCAGAGACTTTCAGCCTTCTGAGGATTCATTTCGCCGTCGTAAGCCATTACCCGATAGCTTAACTGATACTTCTGACCTGGCTCGATAACCCAATCAACAGTCTTGGTAGGACAGAAATTGACATAGACATCGCCCCTTCCCCAGTTTGCGTTCTGGTCCCAGATACGGAGAGGTTCAGGAGAATTATAGTTGTCAGGTGTTGCCATGAACATGAATCCGGCCATGCCGTCTCCTGCAGCACCGTTTACATAAATCCATCTTGCAGTTGAACCGTCGATCTGAGGTCTTTCAAGTCCCTCTGATGTCATCATGACACTGTTCTCCTTTGTCCACTCTGCTGTAGCGCGGCAGCTGAATCCCTGATATCGGTATGCCTTGATGGTTACAGGACTTTCTGTAGCGGCTTCAAGCTCCGATACGAAATCCCAAAGATAACCGTAACCGGCATCCACAGCCTTGATCTTCCATACCTCGTTCATGATGACCTTCTCTCCTTCCGGTGTGTAAGCCACATGCTCAAGAACAGCATTGAAACCGGCAACTACATCACCTTCATAGACCGCTTCAATGTTCTTGGATCTTACTGTACCGAGGCTGTCTCCAAGGTTCCATAAGTCATAGACCTTGCCTTCGAACTCGACTCTTGTCCATGGATTCCATATGCCATAATGATGGCGGTGGTCAACAGGCTGTACATTCGTATATACAAAACCTGACGGAGTATGTGCAGGGTGGATGTAACCACTTCTTGCAAAGACCTTTCTTACGCCCTCAGGAACTTCAGAAAGAGTATAGTTATATGCCATGATGTCGTTGTCTCCGCTCTTGAGTATCAGGTCGTTGCCGTTGTCTGCCACGTTCATCTTGGCAGCTGCAGCAGCTTTATCTTCTGCCGGAGCATATGTGTAGGTACGTGAAGCACCTGAAGGGGTTTTACCTTCCATCTTGAAATAGAGCCAGTTGACACCGTCTTCCTTGATAAGCTGGCTTGCTACAGGAGTCTGCGCACCGCCTGTTGTCTCTACAAGTGCAAAGTTGTCACCGACCTTACCTATTTCTACCTTAACAACACAGTCTTCTCTGGAGTAATCTCCAGAGTTGACTGTGATCTCTTTTGGTGAAGTGCACCCAACGAGCAACGCGAGTGCACTGATAATATACAGATTCTTCATTTTTATAGACCTCTTGCAATTTGATAAGGGAAACGCTCTGGACGTGAAAGCATAGAGTTGGCTTCATCGTCATTCTTAAATCTCTCAAGAACTGGGTCCCAGTAAAGTCGTCTGCCAAGCTTCATGGCGATGTGCTGGAGCAAGCAAGCTGAGCAAGATCTGTGACCAACCTCTGCTACTGAAATTGGCTGGGTGCGTGTGCGGATTGCATCAAGCCAGTTGCCATGGTGGTCTGCACTTTCGATAAGGTGGATGTCACCCTCTGCAAGTGGGCGGAGTATGCTAGGGTCTGAAGCCTGAAGTGCCTCTGACTTGTTTGTTGAAGGATCGTTTCCGGTAGCATCATAGTTTCCGCGGCTTACGAAGATCCAGCCGTCAGTACCTGTGAAGAGAAGTCCGTTAGGCTTTTCCTTGCTGTCTGTCATACCCTTTACGATGACTCCGTTGTCATAGAGCATTTCAGTGTGGTACTCACCGTGAACGTCCCAAAGTCCGCTGTTTGCGAATTCTGCCTGACCGAAGATTTCAACAGGTCCCGAATATTCTGTATCCATAGCCCAGTGAGCGATGTCGAAATGGTGGTTACCCCAACCTGTGATCATGCCTGCGCCGAACTGCTCGCAACGCAGCCAGCCTGGACGGCCGTAATCGTTGTTAGGATGTACTCTTTCCTCAGTATAAGGTACATAAGGTGTCGAGCCAAGCCACTTGTCATAGTTGAAGCCATCAGGTATAGGCATAGGGGTAGGATTACCACCTGCAGGGTCGCCTGGAAGACGTACCTCGATGGTCTGAAGCTTGCCGATTCGGCCGTTGCGTACAAGTTCGCTCGCTACACGGAACTGAGCCATTGAACGCTGCTGTGTACCGAGCTGGAAGATACGGCCGGTCGCATTCACTGCGTTACTCATGAGACGGCCTTCAGCGATTGTGAGTGAGGTAGGCTTCTCAAGATAAACGTCTTTTCCTGCTCGTACAGCCTCGATGGCGATCTTTGCATGCCAGTGGTCAGGAGTACAGATTACCACTGCATCGATCTTAGGGTCGGCAATAACATCTTCATAGTCCTGATAAACAGCGACTTCGTCTGCCTTTCCGAATCTTCTTGTACGATACTGGATCACAAAGTCCTTGGCTTCGTTGGCTCTCTTGAGGTCCAGGTCGCATACTGCGATGACATGGGCATATTCATACTTCATTACGCCAGGCATGTCATGTACTCTGGCGATACGTCCTGTACCGATGATACCGATGTTGATACGGTTGGATGGGGCATTCTCTCCTTTCAGTACCGAAGACGGGACATAGAGAGGGGATGCAAAAGATGATGCTGCCGCAAGACCTGCACCGGCTGCCAATGAGGTCTTGAGAAAAGATCTGCGAGAAATAGGGTCCATAGTTTATGTAGTTAGTTTTACAGACTGAATTGTCCATACTTCAAAATTACCGAAAAAACGACAGATGCGTTTACATTTATGAATCAAAAATTATAAAAAAAATAAATTTAACATGATAAGATTTATTTTTATGTTGTGTTTTCGTCACATTTTTCTTTTTCTTATCATAATTCTCCCGTATTCCGGCAATCTTTGAAAGAAAAAGTCTATGCTTATAAACATTCATGCGGCAAAATGTGTCGGAATCGATGCGGTTCCGGTTACGGTGGAGATAGATGTGACGTCAGGAATAGGCATCCACCTCGTGGGGCTGGCCGATGCGGCGGTAAAGGAGAGCCTTCTTCGTACTATGACAGCCTTGCAGTCCATGGGATTCAGAATCCCTGGAAAGAAGATCGTGATCAATCTGGCTCCGGCGGACATGCACAAGAAAGGCAGCGGATATGATGTGCCGATAGCCTTGGGTATAATAGCGTCATCGGGACAGATGGACCTGCCGTTGCTTGGGGACTTCATGATAATGGGCGAGTTGAGTCTTGATGGAGGAATAAGGGCTGTGCCAGGAGCTCTCCCGATTGTGGAACTGGCCTCGAAGGAAGGACTTAAGGGATGCATTCTGCCGGCAGATTCCGCAATGGAGGCTGTGGAATACGGGGAAGTCGATGTTTTTGCTGTAGATAACCTTGATGACGTGCTGAGGATCGTTTCTGGTGAGGCGTGTGATGACCTGAAGGTGACTGCAGATAGAGGCATTCTCAAGTCAGGCCCTGTATTTCGTGAAGAAGATGGTCCGGGAACTTCGGATGTGCATGCGCCAATGGATTTTTCAGAGATAATCGGACAGGAAGGTGCGAAAAGGGGAGTCGAGATCGCTTGTGCAGGCGGACATAATGTCATGATGATAGGCTCTCCCGGGTCGGGAAAAAGCTCGTTGGCCAAGGCAATGGCGAGGATCCTTCCTCCGATGACATTGGAAGAGTCTGTCCAGACCAGCAAGATATATTCGGTTGCAGGAAAGGGCAATCCGTTGGGAGGACTGATGAAATCCAGACCTTTCCGGTCTCCGCATTACAGCGCATCCGTCGCGGCTCTGATCGGTGGCGGCTCCGACAATATAATGCCAGGGGAGATTTCCCTGGCACATAACGGCATCCTGATGATAGACGAGTTCTGTGAGGCTCCCAAGAAGATACTGGAAGTCCTGAGGGCTCCCATGGAAGACAGGAAAGTCACGATATCACGTCTGAAGTCAAAGGTGGAGTTTCCGTCGGATTTCATGCTTGTGGCGGCGGCGAACCCCTGTCCATGCGGATTCTATGGTGAAGGTGACAGATGTACCTGCAGCCCGTCCCGTCGTCTTGCCTATCTGTCGAAACTTTCCGGCCCCATCATGGACAGAATCGACATACACTTATGGATGCATCCCATAGATTCCCGAAAGCTTGTCGGGCGCGAGGCCTCGGAGTCAAGTGACGTCGTTGCGCGCAGGGTCCTGAAAGCCAGGGAGATCCAAAGAAAGCGCTTTGCGGAGGATGGGATATTCTGCAATGCAGCGATGAACAACCGTCTGATTGACAGATATTGTCCGCTTGACAAGGAATGCAGGGATCTTCTGGAGAAGATAATCGACCGCATGGGGCTTTCTGCACGCGCGTGTATGCGCATCATAAAGCTGGCACGTACGATAGCCGACCTTGCCGGTCTGCCTGACATCCGCCCGGAGCATCTGTCGGAAGCTGCCGGATACCGCTTCCTGGACCGCCAGAACATATATTGATAAAAATATATATATTTGCGTCATGAAACAGGAAATTACAATCAGGAATACGGAGGACCTGGACAGGGCTGCGGCCGAGTTTCTTGAAAAGCTCGGAGACAGGACGCTTGTTGCATTCTTTGCTCCAATGGGTGCAGGAAAGACTACGTTCACGACAGCGATATGCAAGGCGTTGGGAGTGACAGATCCGGTGGGTTCCCCTACGTTTGCAATAATCAATGAATATATGAGGGCAGACGGTGACCCTATGTATCACTTTGATTTCTATAGGATAAACAAGCTGCAGGAAGCTGTCGAGATCGGTCTCTACGATTATCTTGACAGCGGATATCTGTGCATTATTGAATGGCCGGAAAATATTGAGGAACTGCTTCCCGAAGAGACGCTGAAGGTATATTTTACAATAAACCCAGACCAGTCAAGGACTCTGGTCTGGGATGAATAGGTTATTTACATAATATCTTGCAGATCAGAGCTTTATTCTTAATCCTGCTTCAAATCCCAGCATGAGCGGCTGGACTGTCCTTATGCTTTTAGGTTGTCCGCAGTCGAAATAATATCGTAAGCTAGGGTCGACATAGATTCCCAGATGTCTTCCGAGAAGGAATTCGACTCCGATTCCCAGGTTTGCGGACAGCTGTACTCCTTGTGAACTTCCTTTATATATATAGGATGTGTTAAGAATGTCGTATTTGTCAGATATGCATCTTTCCACAGTTCCTCCGGCGTAAGTGTAGAAATTCATGTAGTCGTTGGTTACGATGTTGCAGAAGACATTCACAGGTATTCCCAGATACTGCTGAACATTGCGTATATCCGATGAAATCGATTCTTCGATTTTACCTTCGCCGTTTACAAGAGTGTATGTTCCGAAGAATTTGCTTGTAAGTATGGTGTAGTTGGCTCCGATTCCGAGCGACCATCTGTCGCTTAAGTCAAACTTTACACCGGCACCTATCGATACCGGCAGTCCGTATGTGGCTTCCGAACTTTTCTGCTCGACTCCTGTCTTCGGTGCAGAAGTAGACATGGAAGGCTGTCTGAGCAGGTTCAGGCCGCTGTTCTGTACGCTGTTGGTTCCGGCAATACCGGACAATACTATCGATGTACCTGTCTTCTTCCCCTTTCTTGCCGGAGCTTCATCTTCCCATATGTCCGGCCATTTCTCCTGTGACGGCACCTCGCTTTCCTGTACCTGTGCTTCCTGTACGGCGGTCTTCTGTCCGATAATCTCCTGTCCGGTATGGACATCTTCCGTGACGAGGATCTCATCTGCCTTCATCATAGCCTCATGAACTTCTTCTGAAGCATCCGCGAGATATGGGGCCTTTCGTCCTGCCAAAGGTGACGGTCCTGTAAGTTCTGCTCCGACATCGATCTGTGCTGTTCCGGCCACAGATATGAGGCTTCTGTCCCTGACGTCCACGATGTCTCCGTTTCTGTTCCAGTCGGTAAAGACACCTATGGCCAGAGCCGCAGCGGCAGCCACTGCAGCTGCGGCCCTTCCGAACCACAGCATGACAGTCTTTCTGCCCTTTGCCGCCTCGATTCTGTCAAGTTCCGACGAGATGCCTTCCCATATGTGCGCAGGAACTTCTTCCTGTCCCTGGGAAAGAATCGATCTCATCAGATCGTCAGATTCCATATATTTGTCTTGATCAAACATCTTCAATTTCCTTTAACTTGCTTTGAAGCCATGTCCTGGCTCTGCTTAACTGCGTCCTTGACGTTGATTCGCTTATTCCGAGGATCTCTCCGATCTCCTTGTGCGAATATCCCTCGATCGAGTACATGTTGAACACTGTCCTGAATCCTGGAGGCAGCTGGGTGATCAGCTCCATGAGATCCTTGTATCCTATGTTCTGGATCTGGGAAGTAATATCTGTCCTCATCCCTCTGACGGTATCAAGGTCCTCGCTCATCTTGAGGGCATCCTTCCGTCTCAGTTCCATCAATGCCGTAGTTACAAATATCTTTCTGGCCCAGCCATCAAAGGAACCGTTTCCCTTGAAACTGTCCAGATGCGTGAATAATGTCACGAAACCGTCCTGAAGTATGTCTTCTGCCTGTTCTCTGTCCCCGACATAACGTATGCATAACGGAAACATGCGTGGCGCCAGATGGTCATAAAGGACCTTCTGAGCCGCTCTGTCACCTTTCATGCATGACTCAATCAGCTTTAAGTCGAGGTTATCTTTCATCATTCATGCTGTAAAAAGATGCAGAAATGCTCCGGAATGTTGCATATGCATCACATTTTTTCCAAACTTATGCATTTTTCCCGAATTCCGTATTATTTTTGTATGTTTTCTATGAAGATTTTAACAGAGTTATGTTGAGGATATTGAAATCGACTGTCATCTTGTTTCTTGTTTCTGCTTTTGCCGCCGCCTCTGTCCATGCGCAGAATTTCCGTCCGGAATCAGAGACGGAGAATATGCTGCTGTCTGCCGTAACAAGACTGAATGCCAACGATATGGAAGGTGCAAAGGAGGAACTTACGGCTCTGCTTGCAAAGGATTCCGCGAATGATGCGGCATGGTACTATCTCGCCATGACGGCTATAGCCGGCAACGAGGTGGCCGAGGCGGAAGAGTATCTGAAGATGGCGGTAAGTCTGGATCCGGACAATTTCTGGTACAGATATCGTCTGGCCGGTATTTACGGAGCGTCCCAGCGTCAGGAACTGACTGTGGACATGTATGAGAAGCTTCTTGAGGATTTCCCGAAAAGAAGCGAGCTGTACCTGGACATGATGGAGCTGTATGCCGCGCAAGGCGAATATGAGAAGGCTCTTGATACCATAGAGGAGGTAGAGACTGTGTTCGGAATGAATGAACCTCTTGCCATGTACAGGTTCAACATCCTCAGGGCAATGGGAAAACAGGAGGAAGCCTATGCTTCTCTGGAGAAGTTCAATGAAGAGTATTCGTCTCCATATGTGCTGTCGACCCTTGCTGACTGGCAGATGTCAATGTACAATGATTCCACAGCCATTTCGTATTACAACGAGGCTCTGGACCTTGCTCCAGACTATACTCCGGCTCTGCTCGGCAAGGCTGAAACTTACAGGCTTACCAGAAAATATGACGATTACTTCAAGGTTCTTGACGGTTTTGTTTCCATTGAGGATATTCCGGCTCCGGCCAAGAGCGAATATCTGATGGCTGTCGTGCAGAGGACGGATCCCAAGTTCATCCTTTCGTTCACACCTCAACTTGACAGCGTGATTGTCAAGACTGTCTCAATACATCCTGAAGACAGCACGGTCCTGCAGACTGCCGGTGTATATTATTATTCGACTGACAGGAAGGAGGAAGCGAAGAAGTATTTCAGAAGAAATGCGGAAACATGGCCGGAGAGCCTGGCTGCCAGTGCTGATTTCGTGGAGTTCCTTATGTACGCGGAAGATTGGGAGGCGCTTTCGGCTGAAGGACGCCTTGCTTTTGACAAGTTTCCTAAAGAGACCGCCTTCCTTGAGATGGCAAGCGTCGGTGACTATAACCTGAAAAGGTACGAGGATGTGCTTCAGATCTGTGAGAAGGTTCTTGAAGTCGCTCCGAATGACAGTTCCAGCACGCTGAGGGCATGGTCTACCATGGGTGACATCTATCATACCTTGGGAGACTCCAAGAAATCATTCAAGGCTTATGACAAGGCTCTCAAGATAAATCCGGACTATGTATATGTCCTTAACAACTATGCCTATTACCTGAGCATGGAGGGGAAGAACCTGAAGAAGGCTTATACGATGAGCCGGAAGACAATAGAGGCGGAGCCGAACAATTCGACCTATCTGGACACATTCGGATGGATACTTTATCTGCAGGGAAAGCCGGATCAGGCAAAGCCGTATTTCAAGCAGGCCATGCTTTACGGAGGAAAGGACAGCCCTGTGATACTGGACCATTATGCAGAGGTTCTGTATGCCTTGAAGGAATATGACATGGCATTTGTCTACTGGAATCTTGCCCGTCAGAAGAATGCCGGTGACATCCCTGACCTGGATGAGAAGATTGATGCAAGAAAGAAGGCGGTCAACAGATAGAACGAGATGAACAGATACCTGAAACTTATACTCATTGCATCGTTACTCCTGTGCTTCTGCACGGGGGCACGTTCGCAGAATACCAAGGCTCAGGAGGAACGGAAGGCTCGTCTGGAACGCGAGATTGCCATAATAGACCGTCAGCTTGCGGAAAATGCGTCAAGAAGCAACACGAAGCTTGCCGATCTTAACCTTATCAGAAAGAAGGTTGCCAACAGGAAGGAGCTGGTGGCGCAGAGCGATCGTCAGATAAGGAAATATAATGATGACATATATCTGACCCAGCTGGAGATCAATAAGATAAACAGGAGGATAGAGACTTTGACGGACCATTACTCCAGACTGGTTGTAAGTGCCTATAAGAACAGGGATGCCCGCGTCTGGTACATGTATATGCTTGCCAGTGACGATCTCGGCCAGGCTTTGCGCCGTTTCGGATACTTCAGGAATCTCTCCGGTCAGATGAAGGATGAAGCCCGGAAGATACGTGCCGCAAAGGAAGAACTTGAGGAGGAGAAGGAAAAGCTTTCCAAGATGAAGAAGGAAGCCGAGGAGGTAAAGGCTGAAAGAGTGAAGGAACTGGAAAGCCTCCGCAAGGACGAGGCCAAGGCGGATAATGTGGTGAAGCAGCTGAAGAAGGACCGACGCACATACCAGAACCAGCTGAATTCAAAGAAGAAGGAAGTCCAGGCCTTGAATCGCGAGATAGAAAGAATCATCTCTGCGGCCATGAAGGGTAAGACATCGGCATCTTCATCGTCAAAGAAGACAGAGGTCGACCAGAAGCTGGCGGCCGAGTTCGTGAAGAACAAGGGCAAGCTCCCTTGGCCGGTGGAAGGCGCGGTAGTAGGCCGGTTCGGTTCTCATCGACATCCTGTATATAATATCGTGATGCCTCAGAACAACGGCTTCGACCTTGCCGTTTCCAAGGGCGAGGAGGCCAAGGCCGTGTTTGACGGCGTAGTCCGACAGGTCATGGTGCTTCCGGGATATAACCAGTGCGTCATGATCGACCACGGTGACTATTACACTCTTTACTGCAAGTTGCGCAATGTGAAGGTCAAGGCCGATGACAAGGTAAAGACAGGAGATATCCTGGGTACTGTGGATACTATCAACGGACAGACACAGCTCCATTTCGAACTATGGCAGGGCAAGACTCCGCACAATCCTGAAAACTGGCTTAAATAAGCATTTCCATGAATTGCTGGGTTCAATATTTAAAGAAATTCCTATATTTGTCTTTCAGATAAACCAATAACACTAAACTATTATAGTCATTATGAAAAAAATCGCATCCCTTTTTCTAGGGGCTTGCCTCTCTCTGACAGCTTTTGCCCAGGTGCAGGTAAATGTACACGAAACGGCTGAAAATCAGCCGACAATCCACAAGGAAATCTACGGACAGTTTGCCGAGCATCTCGGACGTTGTATATATGACGGTATCTGGGTAGGTCCGGAGTCAGATATTCCTAACATCAACGGTTACAGAAAGGATCTTATCGAGGCGCTTCAGGTGCTTAAGGTTCCGGTACTTAGATGGCCGGGCGGATGCTTTGCCGATGAATATCACTGGATGGACGGTATCGGTCCTAAGGAAGACCGTCCGATGATGATCAACAACAACTGGGGTGGTACAGTAGAGGATAATTCATTCGGTACTCATGAGTTCTTCAACCTCTGCGAACTTCTTGAGTGTGAGCCTTATCTTTCAGGTAACGTAGGTTCAGGTTCAGTCGAGGAACTTGCAAAATGGGTGGAGTATATCACAGCAGAAGGCGGTACTCTTGCTGAGCTCCGTGCAAAGAACGGACGCAAGGAGCCTTGGAAGCTCAAATATCTTGGCGTAGGAAACGAGAGCTGGGGCTGCGGTGGAGACATGTATCCTGAATATTATTCAGACCTTTATCGCCGTTATGCCATCTATTGTCGTAACTATGACGGAAATATCCTTTACAAGGTAGCCAGCGGTGCTTCTGACTATGACTACAACTGGACAAAGGTCCTTATGGATAAGATCGGTGACAAGATGGACGGTATTTCTCTTCACTACTATACAGTCAAGGGTTGGGAGGGCTCAAAAGGCTCCGCTACAGATTTTGACACTGACTGGTGGTACAATATGATCTCAAAGGCTGTTGAGGTTGAGGAAGTGATCGAAAACCACAAGGCGATCATGAACGCATATGATCCGGAGGGAAAGATCGACCTTCTTCTTGACGAGTGGGGAACATGGTTCGATGTGGAGCCAGGTACAAACCCGGGCCACCTCTATCAGCAGAACACCATGCGTGACGCTATGGTAGCGGCGATGTCACTCAACATCTTCCATCGTCATACTGACCGTCTCACTATGGCAAACATCGCCCAGATCGTGAACGTTCTTCAGTCCATGATCCTTACAAAGGGTGACGAGATCGTCCTTACTCCTACATACCATGTGTTCCGTATGTACAATGTACACCAGGACGCTACATTCGTTCCTACAGACTGCGATGCAGCTGACATGGTAGCTCCTTCAGGACGCATCATGCCGGAGGCCAGCGTGACCGCTTCACGCGATGCTGCCGGAAAGCTCCATGTATCTATCGCAAACCCTCTCCATAACGAGGAGCAGACAATCACCATCAACTTCGACGAATTCAAGCCGAAGAACATCACAGGTGAGGTTCTCGCAGGTCCGACAATCCAGACTTACAATGACTTCGGAAAGGAGCCAGCAGTTGCACCAAAGCCATTCACAGCATTCAAGAAGAACGGCAAGTCTGTCACTGTTACAGTACCGGCAGCTTCTGTGGTATGCCTCGAGTTCTAATCTAAAAGTATAATACATGTAATCTACTCCTCCTGGCTGGAGGAGTAGATTCGTTATATACAGACATATCATGACATTAAAGATGAAAAGAATTATCTTGTCGCTTTTCGCGATTTCTGCAGCCATATCATTGATGGCTCAGACAAACGAGATGAAGGTCCGCGTCAACAGGCCGGGTGCTGAAGTCCAGCCTACAATGTATGGTATCTTCATCGAGGACATCAATTTTGCCGCTGACGGCGGTCTGTATGCGGAGCTTGTGAAGAACCGTTCGTTCGAGTTCCCTAACAACTCTCTTCAGGGATGGAGTGTCGGAGGTCGTCTTGAAGTAATGAACGATGGTCCTTTCGAGCGCAACCCTCATTATGTCAGACTTTACTATCCGGGACATCCTCATAAGTTCACCGCAATGGAGAACAACGGATTCTTCGGCATCGGTCTGAAGAAGGGCGAGCAGTACCGTTTCAGTGTATGGGCACGTATTCCTGACGGAAAGGAGGCAGGAAAGCTTGGAATCGAATTCATCGATACAGCTTCGATGGGAGAGGAACAGGCGCATACTGTTGCTGAAATCACCGTGGACTCAAAGGAGTGGAAGAAGTATGAGGTCATCATGACTTCTGCCGTAACCGATCCGAAGGCGACACTCCGTGTCTTCCTCAATAATCCTGTCACAGTGGATGTGGAGCATGTTTCCCTTTTCCCGGTAGATACATGGAACGGTCATGAGAACGGCCTCCGCAAGGACCTTGCACAGGCTCTATACGACCTCAATCCTGGTCTCTTCCGTTTCCCTGGCGGCTGTATCGTCGAGGGAACAGACCTTCCTACACGATACAACTGGAAGAATACCGTGGGTCCGGTAGAGAACCGTCCTCTTAACGAAAACAGATGGCAGCATACATTCAAGCATCGTTATTATCCTGACTATTTCCAGTCATACGGACTTGGATTCTATGAGTATTTCCTTCTTTCGGAGGAGATAGGCGCAGAGCCGCTTCCTGTTCTCAGCTGCGGTCTTGCATGCCAGTTCCAGAACGAGACACAGGATGCTCATGTTCCTGTATGCGAACTTGATGACTATATCCAGGACGCTCTCGACCTTATAGAGTTCGCAAATGGTTCGGTTGATACCGAATGGGGCGGACTTCGTGCGGAGATGGGACATCCGGCTCCTTTCAACCTCAAGTTCATCGGAATCGGTAACGAGCAGTGGGGCCCTGAATATCCGGAGCATCTTGAGCCGTTCATCAAGGCTATCCGTGCAGAATATCCTGAAATCCAGATAGTGGGATCGTCTGGTCCTAATTCGGAAGGTGACCAGTTCGATTATCTCTGGCCGGAGATGAGGAGGCTTGGAGCCGATCTCGTGGACGAGCATTTCTATCGTCCTGAATCGTGGTTCCTTGCCCAGGGCGCACGATATGACAACTATGACCGCAAGGGTCCGAAGGTCTTTGCCGGCGAGTATGCATGCCACGGTGCAGGAAAGAAGTGGAACCATTTCGAGGCATCTCTCCTTGAGGCAGCGTTCATGACCACAATCGAAAGAAACGCTGATATCGTGCACATGGCTACATATGCACCTCTCTTCGCTCACATAGAGGGATGGCAGTGGAGACCTGACCTCATCTGGTTCGACAACCTTCGCAGCATGAAGTCATGCAGCTGGTATGTACAGAAACTCTATACCCAGTACAAGGGAACCCACACTCTCCAGCTTACAGATATGGCAGGTGTGAACATCACTGGTGCAGAAGGCCAGAACGGACTTTTCGCAAGCTCCGTTTACGATGCAGACAAGGATCAGGTATATGTAAAGGTGATCAATACTTCCGATCAGGCGCAGCCGGTGAAGATCAGCTTCGATGGTCTCAAGAAAAAGGAAGTCCTCAGGGGTGTCGAGGCTGTAAGCTACCATTCGGACGACCTTGATGCAGACAATACTCTCGATGAGCCGGAGAAGATCGTTCCTGTAGTTTCTGCTCTCGACTTTGAAGGAAAGGCCCTTGAAGTGAGCGTCGCTCCAAAGACCTTCATGGTATATGTTCTTCAGAAATAACTTTAGTATATTTGCAGTCTGAATTTCAGACTGCATTTTTATTATGAAGAAGACGGTATTTCTGACAGGTGCCACAGGAAACATGGGCTGGGCAGGCTTTCAGGAACTTTACGCGCGTAAGGAGCGTTTCAACATAAGGATTCTGGCACGAGACAGCAAGAAGAACCGCAGGATGCTCAAGCCGTATCTTGACGATCCTTCGGTTACAGTAGTTTGGGGTGACCTGATGAGGTACGAGGACGTGCTGGAAGGCGTTACAGGAGCAGATTATGTGCTTCATGTGGGCGGCATGGTATCACCGGCGGCCGACTATTATCCGGAAAAGACGCTCCAGGTCAATGTCGGATCAGCAGAAATTGTGGTCAAGGCTGTACTTGCACAGGACAACGCTTCGCAGATAAAGGTAGTATACATAGGTTCTGTAGCCCAGTACGGCGACAGGAATCCTCCTCATCATTGGGGCTGCGCATCCGAACCCCAGGTTCCTGCAAAGTTCGATGCATATGCATTGTCGAAGATACGTTCGGAACAGATATTCGCTTCAGCAGGACTGAAATATGTCGTCTCGCTGCGTCAGAGCGGAATCCTTTATCCTGGCATCCTGAGTGTCGTCAATCCGACGGCCTTCCATGTGCCTATGGGAGGAGTGCTCGAGTGGGCTACCATAGAGGACTCGGGCCGTCTTCTGGCCCAGGTCTGCGAGGACTGGGTGCCGGAAGACTTCTGGAATAAGGCATACAACATCAGCAGCGGAGCCCAGTACCGTATGACAAATTATGAGTTCATGAACAGGATGCTGTCATCTCTCGGCCTTCCGTCACCGGAAAAGGTGTTCGAGCCGCAGTGGTTTGCGCTCAGGAATTTCCACGGCATGTGGTACAAGGATGCAGATGTTTTGGAGGATGTTCTTCATTTCAGGGCGAATGTACCGGTGGATGACTATTTTGCCTCGATGAAGTCTAGACTTCCGTGGTTCTACCGTCTTGCCTTTCTTGCTCCTGCATGGGCGGTGAAAATGTTCATGAGGCCGTTTGCATTCGAGCCAGGCCTGGGAACCCAGTGGTGGGTCGAGAATGATCCCGAAAGATTCGAGGCTTACTACGGTTCGCGCGAAGCCTACGATGCCATTAAGTCATGGGACGATATCCGCCCTGCCCCACTTCTCAAAGAGTGTGAAATGTAAAACACTGCAGGATAACGTTTTATGTATTCTGCGTGCTCCCCTTTGGCGGCACGTGTGTTTTGGTAAATGGTTAATAATCACTGGGTTATGTTTTGTGAAAAAATAAGGATACTGGACATATTGGAGGAGACCATGGCTGACGGTCCGGGCTTCCGCACATCGATATACTGTGCGGGATGCGCCCATCATTGTCCCGGCTGCCATAATCCGCAGTCCTGGGATTTTGCCGGCGGACGTGAGATGTCCGTTGAGGAACTTCTGGAAATAGTGAAGTCGGACGAGTTTGCCGATGTGACATTCTCCGGAGGTGATCCCCTGTATCAGGTGGAGGCCTTTACGGAACTTGCCCGTAGGATAAAGGAGGAGACCGGTAAGAACATCTGGTGCTATACAGGTTTCACATATGAAGAAATCCTGGCAGACGAGCGCATGAGCCGTATCCTTCCGTATATAGATACTTTGGTTGACGGTCCGTTCATGCAGGAACTCCGGGACCCTGAACTCCATTTCCGCGGCAGCTCCAACCAGCGCATCATCCATCTGCGTCCACAGGAGGAGGATCATATCCCAGGAACCGTACAGACGGTGGAGTATAGATAATCTGTCCCACAGATGAATTATTATTCAGTATGCTGTCTATTCGTGTACCACGCGGTCGCGGAGCTCGGCAAGCTTGCCGCTGTTCCAGCGGCTTGTCGTGCCGACGAGGTAGCCTGTGATGCGCTGAAGCTGGTCGATGTTTGCTCCTCCGCAATGAGGACAGGTTTCCAGACGCTTTTCCGCATTCTCGAATCCGCAGTCCATGCAACGGTTTCTGTTGTGGTTTACAGAACAGTATCCGATGTCATACCTGTCCATGAGGTCGACGATCGACATTATTGCTTCAGGATTGTGGGTCGCATCTCCGTCGATCTCCACATAGAAGATATGTCCGCCACCGGTAAGTGCATGGTATGGTCCCTCGATTTCAGCCTTGTGCTTAGGAGTGCATCTGTAATATACCGGCACGTGGTTGGAATTCGTATAATAGTCCTTGTCCGTTACGCCCGGTATGATTCCGAACTTCTTCTTGTCTCCACGGGTGAAGCGGCCGGCGAGACCTTCTGCAGGGGTGGCGAGAACGCTGTAGTTGTGCTTGTATGTCTCGCAGAACTTGTTGATCTTGCTGCGCATGAAGGTCACGATGCGGAGTCCGAGTTCCTGTGCTTCCGCTGATTCTCCGTGATGCTTTCCTACAAGGGCTATCAATGTCTCCGCGAGTCCGATGAATCCGATGCCGAGGGTACCATGATTGATCACGCTTTCGATTGTGTCATTGTCGCCGAGCTTGTCGCTGTCCATCCAGAGGGCTCCCATAAGAAGAGGGAACTGCTTCTTGAGTGCGGTCTTCTGGAAGTTGAACCTCTCGTTGAGCTGCTTTGCGGCGATCTCGAGGATGTGGTCGAGCTTCTGGAAGAACTCGTGGATCCTGTCTTCCTGATTCTCTATGCCCATACATTCGATAGCGAGCTTCACGATATTCACAGTAGTGAAAGAAAGGTTTCCTCGACCGATAGAGGTCTTCGGTCCGAATCTGTTCTCGAACACGCGTGTACGGCATCCCATTGTCGCAACCTCCCATTTGTATCTCTTCGGGTCATCAGCCTTCCAGAGTTCATGATGGTTGTATGGTGCGTCAAGGTTCACGAAGTTAGGGAAGAAACGTCGTGCAGATACCTTGCAGGCAAACTTGTAGAGGTCATAGTTGCGGTCTTCCGGCATGTAGCTTACTCCGCGCTTCTTCTTCCAGATCTGGATAGGGAAGATCGCTGTAGAACCGTTGCCGACACCTTCATATGTGGTGTTGAGGATCTCACGGATGACGCATCGTCCCTCTGCTGATGTGTCAGTACCATAGTTGATGGAACTGAACACGACCTGGTTTCCTCCGCGCGAGTGGATAGAGTTCATGTTGTGCACGAATGCCTCCATTGACTGATGCACTCTGCTTACTGTCATGTTGATCGCATGCTGGACCACCCTGTCGTCTCCCTGGATACCCACTAGATTACGCTTGAGGTAGTCGTCGATAGCCACGTTGTAGAGCCTTGAATAGTCCTCTCCGTTTATCTCGCCGATCTTGTCTAGCTCCTCCTGGAATGTCTTTCTTACGAACGGAGCCATATAGAAGTCGAATGCAGGGATCGCCTGACCTCCGTGCATCTCGTTCTGCACGGTCTCCATGGAGATGCATCCGAGGATGCTGGCGGTCTCGATTCTCTTTGCAGGACGTGATTCGCCGTGACCGGCAAAGAATCCCTCCTCAAGAATCTTGTCAAGAGGATGCTGGATGCAGGTGAGGCTCTTGGTAGGGTAGTAGTCCTTGTCGTGGATATGGATATAGTTGTTCTTTACGGCCTCCTTCACATCTTCGGAAAGAAGGCACTCGTCAACATAGGACTTGGTCGACTCTGAAGCGAACTTCATCATCATTCCTGCAGGAGTGTCTGCATTCATGTTCGCGTTCTCGCGTGTGATTTCAGTCGCCTGGGCATCTATGATCTCCTGGAAGATCTCGCGAGACTTTGCCTTACGTGCGAGGTTGCGCTGGTTGCGGTATGCGATGTATTTCTTCGCCACCTCCTTACGCGGACTGTTCATGAGTTCGTTCTCGACCTGATCCTGGATGTCCTCCACGCTCATGTTGTCTACATTTATCTTGGAAATGGCGGAAGCTATCTCCGCAGCAAGGACGATGTCTTCTCCCTCTTCTGTCACATTCATCGCCTTGAGAATGGCATCGACAATCTTTCTGTTGTCGAAAATCACGACTCTGCCGTCGCGCTTGACTACATGCTTGACCATAAGTGTAAAAAATCAATCCAGACCCGTCTGACGGGGACTGGTATGGGGTTAGTATCTATATCGGAATGTTGTAACCGGAATCTGGTTTCAGAACCGGAAGACAAAGATAATCAGCAAAGCGAAAAAGTCAAGGGCTTTTTAAGAGAAAAGTTATCAACAAAATAAGAATCGCCCGTTAATTCGTTGATTAACAGGCGATAACAAAAATATATAAAATATAAAATTTCTAAATAGGATGAAACAGGATTGTTTTGTTCCTTATCCTACAAGCCATACGAGGACATGACGGTCGAATATCATGTACTCGAGTTCGAAATCCTCTTCGTACTCGTCCTTGTGGATGAAGGTCGCCTCAAGCTCTCCCTCCTTCCTCACGTTGAATTTCTCCACCTCGATCTGCTCTGCAAAGTCCACCCTGTTCTGTGACATTCTCTTGAAGATAGCTTCTTTTGCACACCAGTAGATGGCAAGCTGCTCGTTCTTCTTGTCGTCGTCAAGATCGTCGATCTCATCCTCAGAGAGCGCCTTCTTTTCAACAGCAGCGAAGCTTCTGTCGAGAGATTCGATGTCGATGCCGACTTCCTCGTCATCATGGATTATGATTGCAACATAGTTTTCCGTATGCGTGATGCTGATGTTGGTCGCGCAGTTTTCCAGATAAGGCTTGCCGTTGTCGTGGTGGTTCAGGTACATCTTCTCCTCGAACACTTCGTTGATAAGTGCCCTTACCGCCAGTTTCTGTCTTCTCTGGCTTTCGCTGCGGAACAGCATTATCTCTTCAAGTTCGTCTGTAGGTACGGAAGTGAGGTTCATCAGTTCCTCTTCCGTTTCTGTCACCTGCCATACGGCGATTTCAGCTTTGTTTTCAAGTCTCTTTCTTAAATATAGTGCCATATAATGTTGAAATGTTCTATGAAATTGTGGAGTCCGGAGTGCCTATATACGACAGACCAGTACGTGCAGACCATGCACATACATAATGTCCGCCCTCCTGATTCTCGTCAGAAGGACTGCTCATAACCATAAATACACTGCTGGACAACGGATCGTCAGAAGTCTGATCCGCCATGATGTTAAGGTTGTTGCCTATAGGACTGGGAGGTTCCACTTGTCGTTATATTCTTATAATTCAGCCGCAAAGATACTAAATGTTTTGATATCTGAAAATATTAAATAAAATTCTTATCTTTGGAATAATCTCATAATCCGCTAAGAATAAAAAGTTTATGCGGAAAGTTCAAGAACGAGGTAATGAGTTGGCAACTGTTCTGATTTCTACATACTTGCGTGATTTGCATTGATGTACAACTCATCGTGGAACAAAGGTA